>JALUMJ010000124.1 GCA_027040375.1 Campylobacteraceae bacterium | reverse complement strand
TTTACACTAAGCCTTGTCATTGCAACTGTATTTTTAAATTAAAAACGAAATTGATTTTACTTTTAAATACTTTTATCCCTAGATGTCCATACTATTGTACATATTTTGCCTTTAGGCGAACTGGTGTACATCCTCCTCTTTATTAATTTTACACAATTTCACAATATTTACAAAAATTAAAATTAATAGGAATAACTATGTCAAAAAATTATATAGTAGGTTTTCCAAGAATTGGAGAACAAAGAGAGTTAAAAAAAGCATTAGAGAGTTTTTGGGCTAAAAAAATCCCATTTAGCGAAGTAGAAAAAGTTGCAAGTGAGCTTAAAAAAAGACATTGGAATTATCAAAAAGATGCAGGTATCAAATATATCAGCTCAAACGATTTTTCACTTTATGACAATATGCTAGATACTGCCATCTTACTAGGAACAATTCCAAAGAGATTTCAAGGGCTAAAAGATGAAGAGTTGTACTTCACAATGGCAAGAGGAGATGAGAGCAGAGTTGCTATGGAGATGACAAAATGGTTCAATACAAACTACCACTACATAGTGCCTGAACTTTCACTTGAAGACACTTATAAAGCAAATGCTAAAAAGATTGTGCAAGAGTACAAAGAGGCAAAAAAAGAAGGCATCAAAACGAAAATAAATCTCATAGGACCTTTGACATTTTTAGGGCTTTCTAAGAGAGTTGATAGGGGCGATACTTATGAATTATTTGCTAAGATTTTACCTGTTTATGAAGAAGTTATAAAGCAAATTGGGAAATTAGATGATGATATAACTCTTCAAATAGATGAGCCTATATTTGTAAAAGATTTAGAACCAAAAGTTTTAGGGCTTATCAAAACAACTTATGACAAACTATGCAGCGTGGCTCCGCATGTAAAGATAATGGTAAGTACATATTTTGAACACTCAAATGAAGCAACAAATATCTTGGTGCATACTCCTATATGGGGCTTAGGGCTTGATTTTTTATATGGCCAGGAGAATTTTAATAGCCTTGAAACCATAGCAAAATCAAACAAACAACTTATAGCTGGAGTAATAGACGGCAGAAATATTTGGAAAAATGACTTTGAAAAAACACTAGAACTTTTGGAAAAAATATCAAAAACAGTAAAAAAAGACAATCTCATAGTCGGCTCATCTTGTTCGCTTTTACACACTCCTTTTAGCTTAAAATATGAACAAAAGATGGATAGTGAAATCAAAAATTGGCTAAGCTATGCAGTAGAAAAACTAGACGAAGTATCTCTTGTGTCTAAGGTCTTTTTTGAAGGCACGGATTCATTAAGTAGTATTGAACTTCAAGCTTTAGAAGCAAATAAAGAGGCAAATATAAGCAGAAAAACTTCTAAAAAGATTCACGACAAAGCAACACAAGAAAGAGTTCAAAATCTCAAAAAATTTCAAAGAGAATGCGAATTTGAAGAGAGAATTGAGATACAAAGAGAACTTTTGGGATATAAAGATTTAGCAACTACAACCATAGGTTCATTTCCTCAAACAGATGAGATAAGAAAAGCAAGACGAGAGTATAAAAATAGCCTTATCTCAAAAGAAGATTATCAAAACGAGATGAAAAACTATATAGACGAGTGCATTCAAATCCAAGAAGACATAGGCTTAGAAGTTTTAGTGCACGGAGAGCCTGAACGAAATGATATGGTTGAGTATTTTGGCGAGCAATTAAACGGATATGGCTTTAGTCAAAATGGTTGGGTTCAAAGCTACGGTAGCAGATGCGTTAAACCTCCTTTTATCTATGGAGACATAAGCAGACCAAAGGCTATGACTGTAGATTGGATCTCTTATGCACAAAGCAAAACACAAAAGATTATAAAAGGTATGCTAACTGGGCCTGTTACTATATTAAATTGGTCTTTTGTTAGAGATGATAAGCCTAGGGGCGAAGTGGCAAAAGAGATAGCAGTTGCTCTTAGCGATGAAGTGGATGATTTGCAAAATGCAGGTATAAAAATCATACAAGTCGATGAAGCGGCATTTAAAGAGGGATATCCTTTACGAGATAGCAAGATACCAGCTTACGAAAAGTGGGCAGTTGAAAACTTCAAAATAAGTGTCAGTAGTGCCAAAAAAGAGACTCAAATACATACTCACATGTGTTATAGCGAATTTAATGACATCATAAGAA
>JALUMJ010000123.1 GCA_027040375.1 Campylobacteraceae bacterium | reverse complement strand
TCTGCTCCCAAAGTGGAGTTTTTGGCTCTTAACACATTGCCATCTTTTACCAGTTTGACCTTAGGTGCGTCGCCAAGACACACCATATCATAGTGAGCTTGCAAGCAAACTTTAGGATTTCCGATTTTACATACGATATTACCTGCTCTATCTACTTTTACTTCAAATCCCAAATCTTTAGCATATTTGGATATATGCTCGATAACGCCATCTGCCGCATAACTACATCTTGGAATCTTACTTAATTCTTCAAAATAGTATAAAACATCTCTTTTCATTTTATTCCTTCCCTTAGCTTTTTTACTTCGATAAAATATGTGTTTCCTAAATAAATAACATAAAATATAGCCCCAAAAAATATAGCAAATGGCACTAAGGATATGCAATACAAAATTAGTGTTTTCCACCTAAGTGAATTTCTACTAAAATATTTGATTTTATTGTTTTCTTCTCTTGTCGTTAAGTTAGAACTGATATCAAAAATCAACATTTTATGAAAAAAATAGTACAAAGGCAAGTTAAAAGCGATGATATTTAACAGTGGTATAAAATAAAATGGAATTAAAAGAAAAAACAAAATTATCATGATAAAAGCCCATTTTATCACTAAAAATAGACTTTCAAATATATTTGAATATCCAATGATTTGCACATCTTCATAATGCCTCTTTTGTAACTCTTTTAGCACATATGGGGTCATAAAAGCCACTATTATAATGGCAATAAATATAGAAGTATAAAGTATAAAAAAACCACCTATCGCATACACTAAAAATCCAGCTAGCCAAGATGTAACTGAGTATTTCATCAAAAATTGTATGATAGAAGAATTTTCAACATGAGCTGAAAAAGTTTGGGTATGCGGGATTCCATTTTGCATAGTTGTTTGAGTCGTATTTATGTTTAAATTTGCATGCATACTATCAAGCCCAGCTCCGGCTACTACAAAAAATAGCACATACATAACCACCAAAGTTGCGATAAAAGGCATAATCGCATACTTTAACATCTTTGGTGTAAAAAAATCTTTGATACTTAATATTAATATATTCACGCCTTACTCCATAATTTTTGATTTAATTTTAACTCTTCTACGATGCCAACACAAAGATGCAAAGTTTTTACATACTCCATGGCTACCTTATAATCCAACAGCGTTTTAAAAACAGCTGGTTCAAATAAATCTTTTCCATAATCAATCGCAATATAAATTTTACTAGACACAAAAGAGATATAAATCTTATGTTTTAATCTCTTCTTAAACTCTATTAGTCTTTGCATAAGAGTATGATTTAGTATATATCTGGCTTCAATCTGGTCGCTTCCATAAACTACAAATTCTCTCTCAAATTCAGGATTGTCCATCTTTACAAGCTCATCTCTACTGATATTATGAGATTGCAACCAACCGCCAACTAAATCACCAAATGAGCTTTGTGCCGTATCTGGCAAAACTATAGTTCTTCCATTGAAATTTTTATTAAATTCAGAGATTATAAATAATCCTTGAAATATAGTGCTCCAACTGCTTCTACCTTTTGAGTCTTTATGCTCTTTTTGGGCATGTATATCTGAAAGCTCGATGCCAACTTCATCAATCTTACCACTTATATAATCATTACCATCCAATTTATCCGGAATAGAAGTAAACAGCTTTGAATTTATAAATTCAAATTCGCTTACATGTATGTTTTTTGTATATCTAAGATTTTCATCTATCTCTTGTATGAGTGGAGCTATGACTTTATCTTTAAACTCACTTGTGTAATCGCTTGTCAAAAACTTATATAAAAATGTTCCTACTGCTATATTTATAAAAAGCAACCATTCGAGATTATTTTTAAAAAAAGAAAAGACTGCTAAATCAAAAAATGCTAAGATTGCACCAAAAAGTAAAATTCTAAATTTTACATTTTGTCTTTTTTTATCCAAATCCTCTAAAATCGGATGCAGATTATCATAATAAAAATCAGTAAGCTGGCTTAATGATTTCATTTTTCAAACAAGTCTTTTACGCTTACATTTTTTCGCTCACTTTCTACTATCTCAAAAACTTTTTTACGGTTATAATGCATAAAATTTGCCATAAAATTTGTAGGGAACATCTCTATTGCATTATTATAATCTGTCACAGCTTGATTGTACGCTCGCCTTGCCGCACTTATCTGTTCTTCTATCTCATTTAAACTTCTCTGTAATTGCATCACATTTTCATTTGCTTTTAGATTTGGATAATTCTCAACTGCAATCATGATAGAACGAAGTGCGGAGCTTACTTTTTTGTCTAGCTCTATCTTCTCTTCATCGCTAACATTTGGCTTATTTGCCTTACTTCTTAGTTTTGTGATGTCCTCTAAGATTGATTTTTCGTGTTTCATATACTCTTGGACACTAGCCACTAGATTTGGGATAAGGTTATATCTTTTTTTAAGCACAGTATCTACGCTAGCAAAAATATTTTCAACTTGGTTTTTCTTTCCGACAAGCGAATTGTACATCAAAACAAAAATCACAGCAATAACAATAATAATAATCAATGAAACAGACATTTTAAATCCTTTAAGTAGTGTATCATAAATGTAATGTTATCATAATCGTATGAAAATATTATTAATCTTGGTGATATCCATACTTTTTACAGGTTGCATATATTTCAATGATAGAGGTATATCTAACGAATACTATAACGAATGTCACGAATATTATGATTCCATGGGGATTTATCATAAAAGCTGTGATAAAAATCTTATAGAATATAAAGATATGAGTAATGGCGTAAAAAAAGTATATGAAGGCGCTAAAGAAGCGGTCAAAAATTGATAGATTTAAAAAAGATAAGAGTCGATAGACTCAAATGGTATGAGTGGAAAGATATAAAAGTTTTGCGCTCAGGACTAGATAAACTTCCTTCACCAAAAGATATCATATTTCAAAACTCTAATACCATCAAAATCTCAAGTGAAACTTTAAAAAAAGATGACATTCAAGAGATAAAAGACCTTGCTTGGGCTCTTAGACCTTGGAGAAAAGGTCCTTTTGATCTGTTTGGAACTTTTATAGATAGTGAATGGAAAAGCTACATCAAATACAATCTTTTAGAACCACATTTTGATTTAAAAGATAAATGTGTAGCAGATATAGGCTGTAACAATGGCTATTATCTTTTTAGAATGCTAGAGCAAAAACCTAAAAAACTGGTAGGATTTGACCCATCAATTCACTACAAAACACAATTTGATTTTATAAATCACTTCGTAAAATCTGGTATAGAGTTTGAGCTTCTTGGAATTGAACATTTACCGTTTTATGAAAACAAATTTGATGTTATCTTTTGTTTGGGTGTTTTATATCACAGGAGTGATCCTATAAACTCTTTGAAAGCACTTTATAAAGGCTTAAATAAAGGTGGCGAGCTTATATTGGACACATTTATGATAGATGGGGATGGTGAATTTTCACTAAGTCCTAAGGATAGGTATTCAAAAATTCCAAATATATACTTTATACCAACTATAAAAGCGCTTGAGAATTGGGCCTGTAGAGCAAAATTTAAAGATTTTGAAATTTTAGAGATAAAAACTACAAATCTAGATGAACAGAGAAAAACTGATTGGATTGCTGGTGAAAGTCTTGAAAATTTCCTAGACCCAACAGACAAAAATCTTACAATAGAAGGTTATCCTGCACCAAAACGCATATATGTTAAATTAAGAAAGTAATTAGCCGATATATCAACTAAACAAGACGAGGAATAAGTATGGCAGATGATGCTCAAGAAATGGTGTATGAAGAATTAAATAAAATACCTCAAACTGAAGAAGATTTTGACGAGTTTGATAATGATAAAGAAGTATCTCAGATTAGTGATTTTGAAGAACGAGATGATTTGAAAACGCACACAAAAGTACGATCAAACCTAATCGGAAATATAATATCTCTTGAAAAATCAAAATCTAAAACAACCCTTCAAACAACAAATGAAATGAAAGTAGATAATCTAGGACTTATCCACAATGGATTTATATATGGTGGAGCTGAATATGCAGCGGCCGTTGCCGTGAATGAAAAAAACCTTGTAATCATAAGTAGTAAAGTAAAGTTTTTAGCACCTGCTAAAAGTGGAGATCTTATAGAATTTAAAGCATTTGCTAAGTTTGAAGATTCAAGAAAAAGAGAGATAAAAGTCATAGGTGAAATCAACGAAATCAAAATTTTTGAAGGATTTTTTCAAGCTGTCCTTTTAGAAAACCACATACTCAAAACAAAAATAAAAAATATCAATAAGGATTATCATACTCTTTAACCTTATCGCATAAAATCAGATATAATTTTTCCAAGCTGGCAAAGTTTGTTGTTCTTCAAAAACTGTAGTTTTTTCACCATGTCCTGGATAAATATCGAAATCTTCTTTAAAATCTAAAAATTTATCTATACTTTTTTTCATGTCTTCTGGGCTACTAAAAGGAAAATCAACTCGCCCAATAGAATTTTTAAATATAAAATCACCACTAAATAACGAGTTTTCAATCAAAACACAACTACACCCTGGCGTATGTCCTGGGAAAAAATAGTACTGTACCTTTATGCCTTGTATGTCAAAAAGCTCATCTCCTTTAACAATAAAATCTGCTTGACTAGATGGTGTTCCTTGTGAAAACGGATCGCTCTCTAGCATAAAAATATCATCTTTGGGAGTATAGATAGGTATATCGTAAAACTCCTTTAACTCTTGGTTGCTCCAAACATGATCAAAATGCCCATGCGTGTTTAGAATAGCCAAAGGATTTTTAACATTTTGCTTTACCCAAGAAGTGGCATCAATACCTGGGTCTATTATCAACTCTTTACCATCAATTTTGACGATATAACAATTTGTCATATAAGCACCACAAGGTTTTTGTAAAATATCCATTTTTATTCTCCCATTTTAAATCTAACGATGTCTATTGTAGCAAAATAATTTAAAGCTTAAATAAAAAAATTAAATTTAAAAGAAACAATTAATACTTTCTTTAGTATAATTTTATGCGTTAAGTACCTAACTACAAATAGGAGTATTTTTGCAAAAATATAATTTAATAGAATCATACCTTATAAAATTTTTGCAAGATGAAGTACATAAAACTGGATTAAAAAATACAATACTTGGATTGAGCGGTGGAATTGATTCTGCTGTCGTTGCAGTATTGGCTAAAAAAGCTTTTGGCGAAAATTTCAAGGGTATCATGATGCCATCATCAAATTCTAGTCAAAGCAGCCTTGATGATGCACTGTGTTTATGCGAAAAATTTGATATCTCTTTTGAAAAAATCTCTATTGCCCCAATCTTAGATGCGTATTTTAATGACAAAAAAACAGACAACCTTAGAATAGGAAATTTTAGTGCAAGAGCTAGAATGTCTATTCTTTATGATGTCTCTGCAAAACAAAATGCGTTGGTTCTTGGTACTAGTAATAAAAGTGAACTATTGCTAGGCTATGGCACACTTTTTGGTGACCTTGCAAGTGCACTCAATCCTATAGGGGATTTATATAAAACACAAATTTTTGAATTTGCTAGATATCTTGGGGTGCCAGAGCAAATCATATCTAAGCCTCCATCGGCTGATCTTTGGGAAGGTCAAAGCGATGAAGACGACTTGGGTTATACATATGCCAAAATTGATATTGCATTAGAGTATTTTGTAGATAAAAGAATGAATGAAAAAGAGATGTTAGATGTTGGAATTGAAAAAGAACTTATAGAATTAGTAAAAAACAAAATTTATAAAAATCAATTTAAAAGAAAACTACCAATAATCGCAAAGATAGGCAATCGAACTATCGGGCACGATTTTTTATACTCAAGAGATATAAAATTATGAAAAGGAATTACATGAAAGAGATACCATTTTACAAGCCATATATAGATAAAAAAGAGAAAAATTATATAAATGAGGTCTTAGAGTTGGATTCTCCAAATAAAGTTGAAAAACTAGAAAATGACTTTTCAAAATATATAAATAGCAAATATGCAATATCCACAAACAATAGCACCTCTGCTATGCATCTTGCTATGTGTGCTCTTGATTTAAAACGAGGTGATAAGATAATTTGCTCCGTAAATGCTTTCCCTTCCATCGCTGAAGTGGTGAGGCATTTTGACGCTGAACCTATTTTTGTAGATATTGATGAAGATGATTTTAATATAAATTTAGATGAATTAGAAATACTTTTAGAAAAGAACAGAAGTAAAAAATTAAAAGGTGCCTTTATAAATCATATAGCAGGGCAACCAACCGACTTGAATAGACTTTATAAAATAGCAAAATTATATGATATCAGAATCATAGAAGATGCCTCTGAAGCCATGGGTGCCTCATACAATGGCACTAGAATAGGTGGTTTAAAAGCTGATATCACTACATTTAGATTTTCACCGCAAATGAAACATGCAGTTGCAAGTGGTGGGATCATGACAACTAACAATGAAAAGCTAAAAGACAGAGCTAAACTCTTACGAACACATGCTATAGTAAACGAGGGCTGGGATTCTTATGGTAACCTTGGGTATGTTTATGATGTTATAGATATCGGACTAAAATATGACATGAATGAGTTAAATGCAGCTTATGCTTTAGGGCAATTAGAAAAAAATAAAGATTTCATAAGAAGAAGGCAACAAATAGCAAAAATATATGACAAAGAACTCGCAAATTGTGTACATGTAAGCACTCCAATTGAAAAAAGAGAGCATATATTTAGTCAATATATCATAAAGATTGACAAAAACAGAGATAGTTTTGCTAGAGAATTAAAAGAAAACGGAATCAACACTGCACTTCATTATATACCAATTCATCTTCTTACATATTACAAGCACAAATATAATATCCGTGTAAATGATTTTCCTCATGCTCTAAATAATTATCAAAAGATACTCTCCCTTCCGATATATCCAAGCCTTAAAGATTCTGAGGTTTATTATATTTGTGAAAAGATAAAAGAAATCGCCAAAACTCGTGTTTGACAAAAAGAATCTCATACTTTGGGTAGAAAAATATCTCTTTTACCCAAAAACTTTTTTACAATTTTTACTCTCATTTATACTTCTTCCCTTTACTTTTTTATATTGTCTGATAGTTATCTCAAAAAGATTATTTGCAAAAAAGATTGACTTTAAAACGCCAATCATAAGCATAGGGAATCTTACTGTTGGAGGAAGTGGCAAAACACCATTAACCATAGAGCTGGCAAAAGAGTATGATAATTGTGCGATTATTCTAAGAGGATATGGCAGATCAAGCGATGGCTTGGTGGTAGTTTCTAAAAACAATAATATCTTGTGTGATGTATCACAAAGCGGCGATGAAGCCATGCTATACGCAAAATCTTTGCCAAACGCTGTTGTTATCGTTAGCGAAGATAGAATAAAAGCTATAGAGCTTGCAAAATCTCTTACATGTAAGCCTATCTTTTTAGATGATGGATTTAGCAAATCACACATAAAGAAGTTTGATGTACTTATAAAACCAAGCGTGGAACCAACACTCCCATTTTGTCTTCCTAGCGGAGCTTACAGAGAACCTAGATATTTATACAATAGTGCTGATTTGGTTGTGAGTGAAAACAGAGATTTTACAAGAAAAGTTGAGATATCAAACCCTACAAAAAAAATGATACTTATAACTGGCATATCAAAGCCCATGAGATTAGATGAGTTTTTGCCAAAAAACTTAATAGATAAAGTTTACTTTGAAGATCATCACAACTTTACCAAAAAAGAGTTAGAAAGTTTAGTAAATAAATATAATGCTAGTTCTATATTAACCACCCAAAAAGATGCAGTAAAGATGGAAAATTTTGGATTAAATCTTTCGATATTGCAACTAAGCATCGAGGTAAACCCTCAAATCAAACAACAAATAAAGACATTTTTAGACAATTTTAGATAGAATTGCCCCCAAGTTAAAAAATACTCTCGCCAAGGGCAAAACATTTAGCAGGAACTTTGCTTCTACTAAAGGAGAAATAAAATGAAAAAGAAAATACAACAAGCTAGAACACTTATGGATGCTTTGCCATATATTAAGCACTTCAGTAAAAAAACTATAGTCATAAAATATGGGGGCTCTGCGCAGGCTGATCCTATTTTGAAAGAAAAATTTGCCCAAGATATAGTGCTTTTATACTTAGTGGGCATAAAACCAGTTATCATACACGGTGGTGGAAAAAAGATAAATAATCTTCTTGATAAATTAAAGATAAAAAGTGAATTTGTAGATGGGCTAAGAGTAACGAATGAAGATATCATGGAAGTCGTAGAGATGGTTCTTGGTGGAAACATAAACAAAGAAATCACAAATCTGCTAAATCACCATGGTGCCAAAGCCATAGGAGTAACAGGCAAAGATGCAAGCTTTATAGAAGCAAAAGCATTGGATGAGCAGAAGTATGGGTTGGTTGGAGAAATCACGCATATAAATCATCATATTATAGAAGAATTAATCGCTGAAAAGTTCATTCCTGTTATCGCTCCAATAGCAAGTGGAGGCACAAATCATCCTGGATTTAATATCAATGCAGATTTAGCTGCTAGCGAAATTGCAGTTGCATTAAATGCTGAAAAAATTATATTTTTAACCGATACTTTAGGTATTTTAGATAACAGCAAAGAGTTATTATCTACGCTT
>JALUMJ010000122.1 GCA_027040375.1 Campylobacteraceae bacterium | reverse complement strand
AAAAAATCATATTGGCACTTATGTTGCTTTTTAGCTTTTCTTATGCGGAAGTGATGAACTTTCCTATAAGCAAAAATGTTGTGAATTCTGGTAAAAAGATTGTAGATATAAGAACAAAAGCAGAATGGATGCAAACGGGTATCATAAAAAATTCGATTCTTATCACATTTTTTGATGCAATGGGCAACTATAATCTTCCTAAATTTTTAAAAGCATTAAATTCGCACATAAATAAAAATGAAAGATTTGCATTGGTTTGTAGAACTGGGCATAGAAGCAGAATTGTAGCAAAATATCTAGGGGAACATGGGTATCATGTCATTGATTTATTAGGTGGTGTTGAAGCTTTGGCAAAAGATAATTATAAATTTGTAAAATATGAAAACCATAAGTAGAATTTTACTAATTTTATTAATAGGGATAAATATGCAAGCAGCAAAATATAAATACACAAATGATTTGATTCACGAACAATCTCCATATCTTTTGCAACATGCTCATAATCCTGTGCATTGGATGCCTTGGGGTGAAAAAGCATTTGCTAAGGCAAAAAAAGAGCATAAGTTGATCTTTTTATCCATCGGATATAGCACTTGTCACTGGTGTCATGTGATGGAGAGAGAGACTTTTGAAGATGAGCCTAGCGCTAAACTTTTAAATGATAATTTTGTCTCTATAAAAGTTGATAGAGAAGAGAGACCTGACATCGATAAGTATTATCAAGATGTATTTTATCTGTTGAATAAAAAAGGAGGAGGGTGGCCACTCACTATAGTGATGACTCCCGATAGAAAAGTGATATACGCAGGCACTTATCTACCAAAAGATAGAAAGTCGTATTCTCCTAGTTTTAAAGATGTTATGAGTTTTATAGTGGATAAGTTTAAAAACAGTCCAAATGAAATCAAAAAAAGTGCAGATAGTATTGAGAGTGCGATAAATCAATATACACATATGAAAACAACCAAAGATGATATCAGTTTGAAAGTCATAGATTTGTTTGTTAAGGATGTCAAAGCAAGTTATGACGATATATATAAAGGCATAGGAAAATCGCCAAAATTTCCACATGCTAGTACTTTTGACACGCTTTTAGATATATATAAGGTTACAAAAAACCAAGATGCACTTTTTATGAGTGAGGATGCTCTTGAGGCTATGGCAAATGGTGGTATAAATGACCAGATAGAGGGTGGATTTTTTAGATATAGTACCGATGGAGCATGGACGATACCGCATTTTGAAAAGATGCTCTATACAAATGCTGAGTTGATAGAAACTTACTCAAAATTATACAGTATAAAACCGACAAATTTTACCAAAAATGTTGTTATGGAAACTGTGCAAAATATGGATGATAGATTTTTAGATGATGGCTTGTATAAAAGTGCAAGTGATGCAGATAGCGAAGGAGTGGAAGGGAAGTATTTTGTATTTTATGAGAAAAGTGCACACAAAGCACTCAAAGATGCTGGTTTTGATGAAAAAAATATAGAAAATATATTGACTTATCTAAGTATCACAGAGGTTGGCAATTTCGAAGATGGAAAAACCAATCCTATGGTAGATACAGAAGAAAAAGTTCCAAAAAATCTCAATAAAGCAAAGATAGTTCTTAAAAAATTAAGGGAAAAAACAAGATACCCTTTTATAGATAGTAAAATTTTAACTTCTTGGAATTCGCTGATGGCAAGTGCTCTTTTTGAGGCAGGAGTAGTGGATAAAAAATATCCAAAAAAAGCTTTACGATTAGTAGATGATTTGTTGAAAAATTTACAAAACAATGGTGTTTTATATCATCAACTGTTGCAAGGTAGAGAATTAAAAGTCAAAGGCTTGTTAGAGGATTATGCTTTTTTGAGTGATGCTTTGATAAAGGCATTTGAGTATTCACAAGATAAAAGATACCTAAATAAAGCGCTTAGCTTGACAAGTGAAGCTATGAGAAAGTTTTATGTTGATGATGTTTGGGATTTATCTGATTCTAATTTTAAATCCATCGCACCTTTGGAAGATGCTAGTTATAGAAGTGCACAAGTTGTGATTATTAAAGATATTTATACGCTTGCTCTTTTAAAAGGTGATATGAATCTATATGAAAAAGCAGACAATATGCTCTCTCGTGTTGCTACAAAAATTAAAAACCACCCTTCTGCTTATCCTGAAGCCATAAAGTTGGTGAT
>JALUMJ010000121.1 GCA_027040375.1 Campylobacteraceae bacterium | reverse complement strand
CATCAACTCCTTTTAGGGGTCAGGGATTGAATTTTGAATTTATATATAAATTCAAAATTCAAACCCTGACCCCTGTTAAATGGTAATTTAATATCAATTATAGTAAAATATAGTAAAATTTAATATAAAAATTTTAAAAAGGTTTTGTGTGAAGAAATTTATAGCTCTCATGAAAGACATTGGTGATTTGATTGTATTTAAGCACTCTGTGTTTGCTTTGCCTTTTATTTTTATCTCTATGATTGTGTATTCTAGTCAACTAAACCATACTGTGTGGTTTGGTTGGAGACTGTTATTGCTTGGTTTATTAGCAGCCATCAGTGCTAGAAATTTTGCCATGAGCTTTAATAGATATGCAGATAAAGATATAGATAAGCTTAATCCTAGGACGGCCACAAGGCCAAGTGTTGATGGCAGGATAGGAGAGGGCAATCTTAAGATTTTTATCGTTTTAAATGCCTTGGTTTTTATTGTCGTTGCGTATTTTATAAATTCTCTTGCTTTTTGGCTCTCTTTTCCAATACTAGCCATACTAGGGGGATACTCTATCTTTAAAAGATTTTCACCGATAGCCCATCTTGTGCTTGGTTTGTCTTTGGGTTTAGCTCCGATTGCTGGTGCAATCGCTATTGGTGGCAACATACCCGCTTGGTCAGTTGCACTTTGTCTTGGTGTGAGCTTTTGGGTAGCTGGTTTTGATTTACTCTACTCTTTGCAAGACATGGAATACGATATACAAAATAATCTCTTTTCTATACCATCGATTTACGGAAAAGATGCAACATTTTTTATCTCAAAATTATTTCATGCCCAAACTATTATATTTTGGCTTTTTTTTGTTTATCTTGCGCATTTGGGTTTCTTTTCGTATGTAGGAATTTTGGTTTCAGCTATAATACTATACCAAGAACATAAAATAGTCACAAAAGATTTTACGAAGATAGATAAAGCATTTTTTACTCTAAATGGATATCTTGGAATCATGTTTTTTGTATTAATTTGGTTAGATAGGATGTTTGCATGAGTGATATAAGATTTGTAACAGCACCACTGAAAATTGATTTTGAGAAGATTTCACGCGATGAATTTGTATATAAAAAAGAGTATGACAAGCTAGCAAACAGCGAAGAAGATAGTGTTGGGCAATGGTTAAAACTTGCAAAAGCAAGAGGTGAGACAAACGAAAGTGATCAAGTTTTGCTTAAACTTATAGTTGAATTACATCGAAAAGTAGATGAGTTAGGCTCAATTATAAAAGACGAAAAACCGACATATTTGGATTTAAAAGAAGAAAAAAACATACAAGCGGTTGGGTTTGGGCATTTCTTGTTAGAAGAGAATTGTCTGGCACCTGAAACTAAGTATTACGGTCGCATATTAATGCCTTTTTTTCCAAAAAGAGAGGTACCGATATTTTTTCAAACTCTAAAAGAAAATATAGCTAAGATTAGTTTGATGCATGACCAAGATGAGAAAGATTGGAGTGCTTATATGAGTGCAAGAGAGCGAGCTATGATACGAGAAGCTAAAGTTATGAAGGAGAATAAGTGAGTATAGAAATCATCAGCCTTATTGGGCTTGGGACACTGGTTACTATACTTTTCTTTTTGATTTTTATACGAGACTCTGAAGTTTCAAAAAAACTTAAAATTTATGAACGGGTTATAGAAGACTTAAATAGAGAAAACCATAACCTGTCAAAAAATATAGAAAAGTTAGCCTCTAAAGATAAGCTGGAAATCAAGATATTTAAAGAAGAAATCCAAAAAGAGATAAAATCTCAAGTGCAAACTTCACTTTTGCCTATGGTTGATTCTATTAGGGAGATAGAGGGTGTTATGTTGAATTTTCAAGACCAGCAAATTGCTAGGATTGATTCACTTGAAAACAGAACAAAAGAGATAAACTATGTTCCGCCAAATGTAACCGAGTCAAATGAAAGACAAATTATATCACAATACAAAAACGGAAAAAGTGAGGCAAAAATCGCAAAAGATTTGAGAATTGGGATAGGCGAGGTTGATTTGATACTAAAACTAGCTAACCTCAAGTGATAAAAGTCCACCCTTCTTGGCAAAAAATCATACAAAAATGCTATGATAAACTAGATGTAGATTATAGAGATTTTTTAGAAAAAGATGCCGAATATTTTCCAAAATTTCCAAACTTTTTAAATGCTTTTAAGACTCTACCTTTGAACAAAACAAGATATATACTTTTTGGACAAGACCCATATCCACGAGAAAAAAGTGCGATTGGATATGCCTTTATAGATGGGATGGTGGAAGCAATATTTGGAGAAAACGGGCTTAGTAAAAGAGTTAATAGAGCCACAAGTTTGCGAAATTTTTTAAAGATGCTTTTAGTCGCAAGTGGGCACTTAGACAAGGATAAAACAGCCAAAGAAGATATCGCAGATTTAGATAAGAGTGGTTTTATAAATGACATTATGCAACTAAAAGATAATTTTGAGAAAAATGGGGTTTTGCTTTTAAATACATCTTTGGTTTTTACAGATAAGAAAAGTACAAACTTACATGTAAAGAAGTTTATGCCTTTCATAGATGAATTATTTAAAAATTTAAGTGATTATGATATAGAGTTGATTTTATTTGGAAATATTGCAAAAGATATGGAAAAGAAATTTTCAAATATGTCAAATTTTAAAGTTTTCAAAACGATGCACCCATACAATGTGGGATTTATAAAAGATTCATCGACTATAGAATTTTTTAAGCCGATGAATCTATTAAATCAGCAATGAGTCTTTTAAAATTAACCTTTTAGTGCTTCTTCGGTTATATTATCTAAAATATCAAACAGCTTACCACTAGCTTTTTCCATTTGAGTAAAGTTTTCCACAATCTCATCAATATGTTGTGCATTAAAACCATCTTTGATAACATCTAAGTTTTTATTTACGGCATTGTGTACAATCTCATGTGGATTGTCGATAGATGCATATGATTTTGTGCCTTTAAAGTATTTAAATCCATCCCCTTCTTCATACCATTTACCTAGTCGGCAATCATGATGATTTCCAAATTTTGCATCTAGTTGTTCGTTTAGTATTGTGCTGTACGCTTTTACTTTATAAGCTATATGGTCTATCTCTGCTAAGATTACAAAAGTTCTGTTTTGGACATCAAAAGAGATGTTAGCGGTTTCTTTTGCATCTTTATTGAAGCTTTCTAGCGTTGTTTCAAACTCTGTTATGTTGTCAACTGAATTGTTGGCGATAGAGTCTATTCGTTCTGAGTTTGCATATATGCCATTTGTCTCTTGTTGCAAGGTTTGTACTGTTATGGAGATTTCTTGAGTAGCTTTTTGTGTTCGTTCAGCCAGCTTTCTAACTTCATCTGCAACAACTGCAAAACCTCTTCCATGCTCTCCTGCTCTTGCTGCTTCTATGGCAGCATTTAGAGCCAATAGGTTAGTTTGATCGGCTATATCTTTGATTAAACTAACGATAGAAGATATCTCAGCAGCCCTTTCATTTAGCGAATTTATAGATTCGTTAGTGTTGAGTATAAGTTCCAATAACTCTTTCATACCATCAGCTATCTCATTTACTGTCACAGTGCTTTGGCTTGATTTTTCAGAGATATTATTTGATTTTTCCGCTATAGAATTAACTTTATCAAGACCGGTGCTAAGATTGTCTTGTATATTTTTTAATCCTTGAACCCCGTTTCCAAGAGTTGAAAATTTATTCGATAAGGCACCTTTAGCTTGACCTTTTTGTCCATCAAGAATGCCCTGAACACCTTTTGTAAGAAGTCTTCCATTTGTCTCAAACAGACCACGAAAGCCTTTGTTAAAAAGATTTCTATATGTCTTGCCCTCACTTGCTGCTTCTATCGAAGTTGCTGACTCTCTCATCAAAGCCTCTATTTGGTCTAGCATGTCATTTACATTTAGAGCAATTTGTGCGATAGGAAGTTTTTTATCAATATGAGTAATTCTTGATTCTAAGTGACCTTGGCTTGCATCTTGCGTAACTTTCAATATTTGTTCAAAAAGTTTTCCATCAACTTGAATTTTTTTAGTACTACCAAAAAATGAACCAGCAGCTAAACCTAAAAATATAGTAGAACTTGTGGCCACATCTCCACTAGAGAGCTTATATAGTGCGATAACTCCAAAAATCAATCCAAATAAGATCTGTGGTTTATAATCTTTGAATATTGTTTGAAAACTCATCATAACTCTCTCCTCTTTCTTGTAAAACTTGGTTTAGGTATTTTTCACTCGCATCCATACCGCCTTGTGATTCTAAGGATAATAATTTTGCATAAAGTGGTTCTATGATTTCTAGTGCTTTTGGATTTACTTTTCTTCGCACAGAATAGTACCCTATAATTCTTCCACCTGTGTCAAAAGATGCAGTTACATTTGCATAAACCCAATAATACCCACCGCTAAATCTCATATTTTTAACATAAGCAAAAATCTCTTCTTTGCTTTGTATTTTACCCCAAAGCAATTTGAAGATAATCCTTGGCATATCTGGATGTCTAACAACATTGTGCGGTTTGCCAAGTACATCATTTTCGCTACCATCAGCAGCTTCCATAAATGGAACATTACAATAAGTGATTATGCCTTTTGTGTCAGTTTTGGAAACCAAAAAAGCATCTTCTTT
The DNA here is from genome assembly GCA_027040375.1 of Campylobacteraceae bacterium. Taxonomy (GTDB): domain Bacteria; phylum Campylobacterota; class Campylobacteria; order Campylobacterales; family Sulfurospirillaceae; genus JAADIZ01. Next base: position 4,053 of record JALUMJ010000121.1, on the reverse strand, counting down.
TACAAGATATTGCTCATTTGTAGGGTTTGGTTTACTCATCTAATTCCTCCCATTTCATTTTAATTTGAATATTATATCATTATTGTCGTTTGGTTTATATCAATTTATATAAATGTAGGTATAATATCTCAAAAATTATAAGGGAAAGATATGTTGATAGATGGACATGGTAGAAGTGTAAGTTATCTAAGGGTTTCGGTAACTGAAAGGTGCAACTTTAGATGCCAATACTGTATGCCAGAAAAACCTTTTTCTTGGGTTCCTAAAGAAAATTTACTTAGTTTTGAAGATCTTTTTTTATTTATAAAAGTAGGTATTGATGAGGGAATTAACAAGATAAGAATAACAGGAGGAGAGCCACTTTTGAGGGCTGACTTGGATAAGTTTATAAAGATGATTAGCGATTATAGGGCTGATTTGGATTTAGCACTTACTACAAATGCTTACCTTTTGAAACCAATCGCTCAAAAATTAAAAGATGTAGGGCTTAAACGCATCAATATTTCTTTAGATACTCTCAAACCAGAAATTGCACAAAAGATTGCACAAAAAGATGTATTAAAAAAAGTGTTAGAAGGCATAGAAGAGGCTCAAAAAGTAGGCTTAGGGGTAAAATTAAATAGCGTTCCGCTAAAGGGCATCAATGATGAAGAGATTATAGATTTGCTAGAGTTTGCAAAATCAAAAAATATGGGCATAAGATATATCGAATACATGGAAAACAAATTTGCAAAAGACAAACTTCAAGGTTTAAATGCGCAAGAAGTGCAAGACATTATCGCTACAAAATATAACTTCAAGCCAGCAGGAAGAGTAGAATCTTCTCCAGCTCATCTTTTTGAACTTGATGATGGCTATAGATTTGGTATTATAGACCCCCATAAGCATGATTTTTGTGAAGATTGTAATCGTATCAGATTGACAGCTGAGGGAATGTTGATACCTTGTTTGTATTTTGATGAAGCTATGAGTATCAAAGATGCAGTACAAAAAGGTGATGTGAAAGCCGCAGCAAATGTTTTGAAAGAAGTGCTTGCAAATAAACCTGAAAAAAATAAATGGGGCGCGGATGATGAAAATGAAATCTCACAACGGGCATTTTATGAAACAGGAGGTTGAAAATGGATGAAACTTTTAAGCTAACGATGTATTTGCACATTGTACTTGTAGGGATAGTTCTGATTTTAGCAATATTAAATTATTTTTTAATCAACAATAGCTTAGACTATGATACGCTAAGAAAAAAAGTTAGAACCATTTTGCCTATATATTATCTTTTTTTAGCAACAGTTATTTTTACAGGGCTTGTTCTGTTGGGCATAGCAAAGTTTAATATATCCCAATCTGTTATTTTTATGATAATTGTCTGGTTCGTGCTTCTTCTAACAACCATAAAAAGATATAAAAAATTTAAATCATTAAAAAGAGATGACAAAAGAAGAATAGGGAGATTTATAAAGTTTACAAAAAGAAAACATTTGATAGATATCATCTTTATATTGGTTACTATAGTATTGGTGTATGTGGTTAAGTAATGCAATTTTTATTTTGTGAGATGGCGGGTGAACGGATGCTTGCGTTGAATGTTAAAGAATATGCTCATATCTTTAAAGTTAGGAGAGTTAAGAGTGGTAGCGTCTTACATGTAAGAAATATGCAAGATGACATTTTATATACCTATAAGATAGCTAGCATAGATAAAAAGCTAGCAAATTTAGAATTAAAAGAAAAAAATCATATGCCAATAGGTGCTAAAGAACCTCTACATGTAGGCTGGTGTGTGGTTGATCCAAAAACCATAGAAAAAACTTTACCTTTTTTAAATGAATTGGGAGTTTGCAAGATTAGCTTTGTGTATTGCGAGTTTTCACAGCAAAATTTCAAATTAGATTTAAAAAGAATTAATCGAATACTTATAAACTCAAGCCAACAATGCGGAAGAAGTTCGTTGATGAAAATTGAAGTTTTAAAAGATTTAAAAGAATATTTAAGTCTTTATCCCAAGAGCAAGATAGTAGATTTTAGTGAAAATAAGATAGATAAAGATAAAAAATTTGACTCCTTTTTGGTTGGTTGTGAAGGCGGTTTTTCACAAGTCGAAAGAGAGATGATGGATAAAAAAAATATACTAGGGCTACTTAATCCTATGATTTTAAAAAGTGAAACTGCTGTTCTAGTATCAGCAATTATAACTCTAAAATAATTTCAAAAACTAAGCAATATAAATCTAATAATATTTCTCCTTATTATAATTATTTAGTATAAACTAAATATTGAATATATACCCTATTTATAGTGCTTTTAAGCACTTTTTAACTGCTTTAATAGTATAAATATACTTATATAAGAAGCTAAAATGACAAAAGAAAAAGAGAGTATCTTTACTAAATTACTAAATATTGTTAAAAATAATTTTGATGCTATTGAAGACAATTGTTGTTTGTAAATTGTAAACACTCTTTGCAAAGTCAAGAACTCTGATAAGCTTAGATTCTTTGGAACTGAGTTCTTCTATTCTTAAATTCTCTTGTAGTTTAGTAAAGAGTGAGTTTTAAAGATTGAGGATTTTATTCCACATTTTAGATAGAGTTGGTATAATTCTAGACATAAGTTGAATCTTTTTTCTGTTAAATTTTTGTAGTAAAAAATTATAACTTATCTGAAATTAGATTCAACTTTTTTAACTATAAAAAAATTAAATTAGCTGCTTTTGTGGGAATCTGCAAGTGGTTCCTTATGGAAGTTTTAGTTAAAAGCAAACCTTTGATCCTACTATCTCTAGTCATATATATCTTGTTTTGAGAATTTTTCTGCAAGTAAATAATAAAAAATAGCTCTGTATTTATTTCTATTTGACGAACCCATTTTTTCACATACCTCTTTGATGGCTGCATCAAGAGTAGCATCATCTTCTTTAAGTCCAAGTTTCTTTTTAAGAAAAGAGTTTCTTACTGTAGCCAATTCATTGCTACTTGAACAAGCTATTGTTTCAGCATCTTTATTGTATATTGATGGTCCTAGTCCTTTTGTGACCTTTACCAAAAAATCTGCATTAAAATTTGGCTCAATTCCCTTAATCTTTGAAGAGTATAACTCTATCTTCTCATCTAACTTACTCATAAATCCTCCTTTGAAATTTGTATCTAAAATTTATTTTTTCTTATTTTTCTTATTTTTCTTATTTTTCTTATTTTTCTTAACTTTCTTAACTTTTTTTGTTTTCTTAACTTTCTTAACTTTTTTTGTTTTCTTAACTTTCGTTTTGTTTTTTGCTTTTTTTGCTTTACTCTTTTTCTTTTCAGTGCTTGCAGAAACTTTTTTTGTTTTAGTTTTATGTGTCGTTTTTTTCTTTTTTAAACTTCTATTGTTATTGCTTCGTGTTGTGGTCTTTGCTGTTCTTTTTTTATTTTTTATACCTTTTTTAATGTTTGCTACTATGTTTTCGCCTATCCCCTTGATTGCTAAAAGATCTTCGGCTTTTGTTATCTTATGTGTTCTTCTGTATCTTATGATAGCTTCAGCTCGTTTTTCGCCTATCCCTTTGATGCTTACAAGCTCACCTTTATTTGCTGTTTGTAAATTGATAGCAAATATATAAACAACACTTAAAAATAGCAATACTACTTTTTTCAACATTTAATTTCCTTAAGTTGTTTTTTAATCTCTTCAGTATGTTATCTAAATTTTTGTAAAAGTTACATAAGTCTTAAGGGCTAGAATTAAATTTTCCAAAATTTAAACCTGAAGTGCAATTTTTAAGAATTTGAAAATATAAACATTTAGTCATAGGAAGAGCGCTCAAACGAAATAGCAGTAAAGTTCATAAAAGATATAGTGCTAAAAATGCAGATAAAGTTTCTTCCGATAAACGGATGTATGCATCAAAGAAATCAAACTTTAAAATGACAAAAATAGTAAAAAACTATGGAACCACTTGCAAATTCAACTCCTCACAAGTAGTTAATCTCCTCTCGTAACACTTTTTGAGATTAAAAAAATCTCAATAAGAAAATATTTCCAACATTTTATCTCAATTTTACTAATTTTCTATAA
>JALUMJ010000120.1 GCA_027040375.1 Campylobacteraceae bacterium | reverse complement strand
AGAAAAGACATATACTCACTTTTTAAACTTGATGGATGCCAAACATCTTTTTATGGTAGATAAAATCTCTGGTAAATTAAATATCGCTTTTAGTAAAACGATAGGCGAGTTTATAATACCTCAAATCCTGTATGATTTCTTAGTAAAGTTTCCACATGTAAAGGTTCAAAAGGATATACAAAATTCATCAAATATCATAGAAATGGTTAAAAATGGGATTATAGATGCAGGACTCATAGAGTCTGAATGTGATGATTTGGTAATCATCAAAGAAAAAATCGGAAGAGATAGCCTTAAGATAATCACAAGTGATAGTAGCTTAAAAAACAAAACCGTATATATAGATGAACTTTTTTCAAAAAAATGGATTTTACGAGAGAAGGGATCGGGAACTAGAGAAATATTTTTAGATGCTCTTGGGGATATCGCTAAAAATTTAAAAATATTTATAGAATTTAATGAATTCGAAGAAGCAAAGACACTACTTTGCAATAATATAGATACCATCACTTGCATATCTAAATTTGTTGTGGAAAAAGAGCTACAAAGAGGAGAATTGTTTGAAGTTAAGTTAAAAAACCTACCCATACAAAGAAATCTTTATCTAATCTATCATAAAAATAAATATAAAAGCAGATTGTTTAGAGAATTTAGAAAACATCTTGACGAAGTTACTAAATTAGAGTAATATTTACAAAAAACATATGGAGTCATAAATGCAATACGAAGCCGCAAGTGTCATCAGCTTTGCTATAATCATAGCTGTAGGTATCATCATCGCAAAAGGCATAGTTATAGTGCCTCAAACTCATGCTTTTGTCATAGAAAGACTTGGCAAATTTAATCGCACGCTTGAGGGTGGATTTCATATCGTCATACCAATTATGGATGCGATTAGATCAAAACTTACAAAACAAGAGCAAATCATCAATATACCACAACAAAATGTCATAACAAAAGACAATGTAAATATCAGTGTTGATGGTATAGTTTTTATACAAGTCGAAGATGCAAAAAAAGCAACTTATGGTATCGTTGATTTTAAATCTGCCTTAGCAAATCTTTCCACCACAACACTTCGAGCTGAGATAGGACAATTGGCTCTTGATGAAACACTCTCATCAAGAGATACGCTAAACCGAAAAATCTTGCAAGCCATAGACGAAGCATCTTCCAAATGGGGAGTAAAAACTATGCGGGTTGAGCTAAGAGACATATCAGTTCCTATCGAGATAGAGGAAGCTATGAATCTTCAGATGAAGGCTGAGCGAGAAAAAAGAGCGATTGAATTAAAAGCACAAGCTGATAAAGAAGCTGTTATTCAAGAAGCTGAGGGTCAAAAAGAAAAAGCATTTTTGCAAGCTGATGCGATTGAGAGAATGGCAGATGCCAAAAAATATGAACAAGAAAAATTGGCTGAAGGGCAACAAAATGCAATGCTTATGATTAACACTGCTATGGCAAACAATGCAAGAGCAGCAGAGTTTATGCTTGCAAAAGACAGAGTGAAAGCATTTAATGAACTTGCAAAAAGTCCATCTAAAGATAAAGTCGTGATTCCTTATGAGACGACAGAACTCATAGGTTCTCTATCGGTTTTCAAAGAATTCTTTTCATCAAAAAAGGCTTAAGATGTTTGAAGTGATAGCAGCATATTGGCTTTTTGCTTTTGGCATACTTTTTATTGGCTTAGAAGCACTAACTTTCACTTTCGTTCTGTTTTTTCTAGGCATCGGATTTATCGTTGTTTCAGTGATATCATTTTTCTATATTTTTGATAGCGGAATCATCCAAATAGCCCTTGCTTTTATCCTTGCATTGGTATTTGCGATAATTCTAAGAAAAACTCTTTTAAAAAAATTATCAAAACCAAAATTGGATGCGGAAGAGCGAGCACATGTGAGCGGTGTAGGAATTATAGAAGATGGGGCAGTCAAATTTGACGGTACTTTTTGGAAAACATTAAACGACATAAGCAAATATAAAAATGGCGATACTGTGACAATTATAGATGTTAAAGATAATATGGTAGTGCTAAGTAACTGAGCTTTTTAAGGGAAAGAATGAGTGTGCCAAGCAAAGCTAAGGCAATCAAGCTGGACAATCCAGCCCAGATAAAGATTAACCATCAGTCTGGAACCAAACTACACAGGCTAGGAGGTAACAAATAGCTTGAAGCTGTAGTAAGG
>JALUMJ010000119.1 GCA_027040375.1 Campylobacteraceae bacterium | reverse complement strand
ATACTATTCAAAATCTTTATATATTTTTCTCTAAGTGCCGAATAGTTTATCATGGCTTTTGATGCCATTAAGCCATTATAGACTTTCTTTTTATCGTGGGCTTTTTTTCTTCTGTTTCTAAAATCTCCATATGCCCTGTTTCGATTTAGATTTAGCGTGTATGCGTTTACTGAACTTTGAAGAGAATTAAAAATCCTTATCATGTGTGTTTTTCCGGCATCTCTATTTGTGGGAACCAAGCCCTTTCCGGTGTATGTCCAATGTCCAAATATATTATTTGCTTCTAAGACAAATCTACTTTTTCCCCAGCCACTCTCTATGGCGGCTTGGGCTAGAGCTAGGGAAACTGGAACTGTATCGATTTTTTTAAGATATTGTTTTTTATCAAATAATTGCTTAATTTTATACTTGTGATATAGTCTTATTAAATTCTTAAGATTATCCACACTAAGACCACGAAAATCATTTTCTTCTGCTATTTTAAAGAAATTTTTTACAAATTCTCTCTCTTTTTCTATCTTCTTGTTGCTTCTATTCACAAGTGGGAGCAAGATCCTCATAAACTCTTTTTTTTGTTTTTTTACATTGCTAATATCATAATAATAATAAGGAAACCCATATCCAAAGGCATTTACAATAAATAAAGATAAGATAAAAATCTTAATCAATATCAATCACCGCATCAAAAACTTTTGACACTTTCCCTTTAAAATACAAGTTATTATTTTCTATTCTAAGTTCAAGTTCTTCACCACTCGTTGGATAAACTTTTGTAAAATTGCCCAACTGGTTACTTTTGTTTGCACTATAAAAACAAGCCGCCATGCCAGTGCCACAAGCTAGAGTTTCTGCTTCGACACCTCTTTCATAAGTCCTTACATGTAAAGCCTCTTTTTTGATAGACGCAAAGTTTACATTTGCATTGTATTTTTGTCTCATTTTAGATGCTAATTTCAAATCAAAACTATCTAATTTATCCATAAAAGTGACTAGATGAGGAACGCCTGTGTCATAAAAATACCAAAGTTTGCCAGCCTCTTCAAAAGGCTCACTCAATTTTATCGTCTCACCCAACAATGTTTCGACTACATCGCCTTGCACAAAAGATGAAATAACTCCAAATCCTGTCAAAAAACTCATCTTTTCTGGCGCTAGTCCGTTTTTGTTGGCATAATGCGCGCAAGCTCTTGTACCATTTCCACACATGGCAGCCTCGCTTCCGTCATTGTTATAAAATTGCCATTTAAAATCATATTTGTCATTTGGCAAAAGCACGATTAAGCCATCAGCTCCTATGCCTTTTTGGCGGTCACATAGTTTCACGGCCAAAGCACTTCTATCTTTTTCTTTAAAAGTGTGAAATATCACAAAATCATTTCCACTTGCATTATATTTTGAAATTTTCACTTAAATACTCCATAAATTTTTTACTCTGTATCTCCAGATTTTTACTATCTTTTGAGTTATCTATTACAAAATCGGCTTTTTCTTTTTTCTCTTCTATATCTATCTGTGAATCAACTCTTTTTATAGCATCTGCTTCACAGATACTTTCTCTTAGCATCAACCTTTTCACCTGCTCTTTTTTTGGGCAATAAACAACTCCAACCACACTTCCATCATAGTGTCCACTTTCAAAATATAGTGGGATATCTACCACATATCTCGCCTTTTTATCTTCCATCTTTTTAGCTTCTTGGTATATCTTTTCTCGTATAAGAGGATGGATATATCTGTTTAACTTTTTTCTTTGTGTTGGGTTATTGAAAACTAAATCCCCTAAAGCTTTTCTATCCACTCTTCCGTCTTTTATAAAATTTAAGCCAAAAAGTTTTTCTATGACTTTAGCATCTATCAACTCTTTTGCGATTTTATCAGCATCTATTATAGCATAACCATTATCTTCAAGTTGCCTACATACTGAGCTTTTCCCAGTTGCAATCGAGCCGGTTAGTACAATCATCTTACATCCTTATAGTGATTTTAACATATATTTTGCTAAAATCCTATAAAAATCTAAGTACAAAGCTATAATAGATGCCATGTACTTTTCAAAAAGGGAACAGATGGGTAGTGTAAGCTATAAAGATGCCGGAGTTGATATTGATGCTGGCGCACAGTTTGTAGAAAATATAAAACCATTGGTTAAATCAACATTTGATTCAAATGTATTGGGCGGAATCGGCTCATTTGCTGGAGCTTATGAATTGCCTAGCGGATACAAGAAACCTGTGATACTTGGAGCAACTGATGGTGTTGGGACAAAATTAAAACTTGCTATCGATTCAGGTAAATTTGATACTGTAGGTATAGATTTGGTTGCCATGTGCGTAAATGACCTCATCTGCAACTTCGGAACACCGCTTTTCTTTTTGGATTATTACGCAACAAGCAAACTAGACATCAGCGAATCAACCGCGGTCGTCAGTGGAATCGCCGAAGGATGTCGCCAATCGCAATGTTCACTGATAGGCGGAGAAACAGCGGAGATGCCAGGAATGTACGCTCCAAAAGATTTTGATTTGGCTGGATTTTCAGTAGGAATTGCCGAGAAAAACGAGATGGATAGACTCGCACATGTGAGAGCTGGCGATACTTTGATAGCACTCCCAAGCTCAGGCATACATTCAAACGGTTACTCACTTGTTAGAAAACTGTTTTTTGAAAAGTTAGCTTATAAATTTGATACTTTAATCGACGGCAAACCCTTGATAGATATACTTTTAGAGCCAACTCGAATATATGTAAAAACATTTAAAAAACTCAAACACAAGATTAACGCATTAGCTCACATAACAGGCGGTGGAATCATCGAAAACCTTCCAAGAGTATTGCCAAAAAATCTGCAAGCTATAGTCTATAAAGATAAAATTAAAACCTTACCTATATTTGATTTGATGAGCAAACATGTGGATGAACTAGAAATGTACAGAACTTTCAATATGGGAATTGGCATGGTTTTAGTAGTCAATCCTGAGAATGTAGATTACATATTAGAAAATAGTGATGGTTATGTTATAGGTGAGCTAAAAAACGGCGAGAAAAAAGCAATCATGGTATAAAGCTTGAGTATATTTTACATCCTTTCAAAACTTTTTACATATTTAGTATTGCCTCCTGGTATATTTATTATTATACTTTTTGTGGCTTCATTTTATGCAAAAAAATTTAGATTTTTATTTTTATTTTTCGCATTCGCCTTTTATCTTTTTAGTAATTCTTTTGTAGCAAATGCTTTACTTAGCCCACTAGAAAAACCTTTTAACCAAAATATTCATACAGATAAAAGACCTATCGCTGTTGTTATTTTAGGCGGTGGAGATATGCCTGGAAGTTTAAATTTACCGCTAGGAAATGATGCGTTCAAAAGAGCGATATATGGCGTCATGTTGGCAAAATCAAATAAACTACCTGTTCTCTTTACTGGTGGTGGGCTCAACAAGAAACATAGTGAAGCAGACTCTTTTATGGATAGTATGAAAGAAATCAGCAACAGTTTTAATGTTCCTATGCCAACATCTAGCAAGATAATTTTGGGAAAATTCTCCTTACATGTAGAGGCGAAAAGTCTTAGTACATATGAAAACGCAAAATATTCAAAAGAAAAATTTAAAACCCTAGGCATAGCAAAACCAACTATCTATCTAGTCACATCAGCATATCATATGAAACGCTCTATGCTATTGTATGAATATTTTGGATTTGATGTGATTCCAGCTGCAACAGACTTTAAAATCTCTCATAGGCCTTCTGTGATTTGGGATTATCTTCCAAATATAGGGGCATTTAACAAAAGCTACATGGCACTCCACGAATATTTTGGATTGCTAAGTTTAAAACTAAGGGGTATATAAAATGATTATTCAAGAAGTACAGCAATTTGCAGAATCAAGAACAAGAGCTAGAGCATACATCTGTTATCTTTTTAGCCGAAATATTCCCTCTCATTTGCCAAATCCAAACCTTTTGGAAATAAAAAAATCCCTAGATAAGATAGTAAATGAAGTAGATGACTTTGAAGCACTATATCTACTAGATGATAAAGGTGTTCAAGTCACAGACAATATCACAAATAAAAACAATTATGAGGGTGGAATCGAGGAAAGCAGAAGCAGCAAATCTTATTTTTACCGCTGCGTAAATGAAAAAAGATGTGTGCTTTCTGACCCATACCCATCTATGCTCACAAACGAGCTGACAGTTACAGCTTCTTTCCCCATATATGACAATAAAAATGAATTAAGATATGTAGCTTGTATTGATATATCGCTTAAAGATATCATCAAAATAGCACAGCCTTCTTCGATGCAATCCATCTTTGGTAATTTCACTAAAATTACATATGGAATGTTTTCTTTTGCACTATTCGCTATCGCTTTTTTACTGTTTTTCAACAGCGTGGCAAACCTTTTAAGTCATAGTTTCTTTACAGCCATAAGAGATATCGATATGATGTTTAAATCAACTATATTGCTTACTCTTTCCTTGGCGATATTTGACTTGGTTAAAACTATATTTGAAGAAGAAGTTTTGGGGAAAAGCAAAAAAGGCGAGGCTCACGATATACACAAAACTATGGTTAGATTTTTAGGCTCAATCGTCATAGCTCTTGCCATAGAAGCACTAATGCTAGTATTTAAATTTGCTATAACCGACCCTGGAAATATGCTCTCAGCCATATATCTTATCATCGGCGTTTCAGTGCTGTTAGTCTCGCTTGCAATCTATGTTAAAATGGTATCAGTAAAAAAATAAGTGTGGCTCTGCCGTTGCTACTCTTATAAGCTTACTTAGAAAGGTCTATATTTACTCCACTTTTTAAGATCTCTTTTTTTCTTTGACGAGAGTATTCGTGGTAACTGGCATATTTTTTATAGTATTAAAACATAATATGTCAAATATTTATAATAAATAATTATGAAATCAAAGAGGTCTAAGATAGGAATTTTGAGTTTTACATGTAGAGGTGTTCAAGGGAATATTTGCTTGAAATTTTAGTTTAGGAAAATTGAGAAAGTTTTTTTGAAGAGTGTTGAGCAGAATAAAATCTGCTCAATATTTAAAGATTACAGACCTGTAACATTCTCAGCTTGTGGGCCTTTTTGACCTTCGCCGATTGAGAAAGTAACTTTTTGACCTTCGTTTAGTGTAGCACGATCATAACCGTCATTGTTGATTTGACGAAAATGTACGAATACATCTTTACCGCCATCTTCTTGTTCGATAAATCCGAAACCTTTGTCGCTGTTGAACCATTTTACTGTTCCATTTAATAATTCTGCCATTGAGAATCCTTTTTGTTTGATACACAATATCGCTAAAGTGTTTGAAAATCTAATAATAAGTTTTACTTTTAGGTGAATTTTACTGTTAACAAGGAGTCATCAATATAAAGCAGTCTAAAGATGTAACTATAATCATCTTTCATTGACTAAAGTATAGCCAAATTATAATTAATGTTATATAAATGCGTGTATTTATTAAACTGTTTTGTAAGCTTTTAGCCTTAATCTCACATAATCAGCAACCCAGCCATCTTTTTGGGAATAAATTTTTGGTTTTAAGACCTCTCTTGCTTCTTTTTTAAATTGAACTTGTTGCTTCTGGGTTAGATGCGAGACTATTCCATTTGCAAATATATCTAACCAATTTGAAATATCATCAACTTTAGTTGGTCTTGGAATAAGTTCGATATATTCTACTGTAAAACCATTATTTTCTAACAATTGTCTATAATCACTCTCTTTTGGGAAGTTCCAAGGGTTATCGTAATCTCCAAATTCTGGATGTTTTTTAAAAACTTCTTCCATGGCATCTGTTAAAAATTTTATATTTCCATAACCTCCAAATTCTGCGATAAAGCGTCCTTTGGCTTTTAAGGATTTAAAAATTTTCTTTATTGACTCTTCATCTTCTTTTACCCAATGCAAAACTGCATTTGAAAATACTGCATCAAATTCATTTTCAAATGTTAACCCAGTAGCACTCATCACATAAGCTTCGATACCCTTTTCTTTTGTTTTTTGCACCATGTCTCCACTTAAATCTACAGCTATAACTTTGGCATTAAATTTTTCAATTTCCACGGCAAGTGTGCCATCTCCACAACCCAAATCCAAAATTCTTTCATTTTCTTGAGGATTTAGAAGCTCCACGACAGGAAAAGCTAAATTTGATACAAAATCAGCATGTTTTTTATATTTATCTGCGTTCCATTGATTTGTGCTACTCAATTATGCTCCTTTTTGTATCTGAATTTCCTCGTAGATTATGTATGATTTATTTAAAAATAACTCCAAATTATCAATTAAAGAGTTTAGCAAAAAATCCTTTCTCTTCTACTTTTTCAATACGCCTTTCATCTATAAAATCTGGATTAGCCTTTAAAAGCTCTTTATTGAAAGGGGTTCTCTCTTTCATAACTTTCTTTTCACTTCTATGAACTTTTGGTGCTTTTCTATGGACTGGTGCATGCATCACACACATAATATCCTCCTTTTTTTATTTATTATATCAAACATTTGTGTAGTAAATGTTATAACAAACCTTACACACTAAATGCAATATTGGATAAAAAGTGGTAATTTATTATATTACACGGTACTTAAATCTTGGTCTAACATTTATTGTGAGCAATAATTTTCCTTTAGATAAGTTATTCGTTCCTTATTTTTGTTAGACACTCAGCTTATAGTTGCCCAAAACATCTTGTTGAATAATCCCTATGTTTAGTAGTTCTTGTATCCCTTTATTAATATCCTCTTTTGAAAATTTATTTTTTTTAGTGTCTGACCATTCATGTATTTTTTTCACTATTATATCTCTGTTTATATCTAAATGGTTTAAAATAATATAACTTATTGTTGAATATAGTTCAATTTCTTTATCAGAGGAATGTGAATTTATAAGCTTTGTTGCTTTGCTTATTGGAGTGGAAAATGCCAATAAATCCTTTTCTATTTTTGCACTTGTTAAAGTTTGATACACTAAAGTTAATGACTTTTCCGTAGTAAACTTATGATATTCTTGAAACTCTTTTATATCTCTTGATAATATTTCAATTGAATGTGAATATGGTCCATAGTGGTGTGCTTTAAATTTAAAATAATTTTGACCACTAAATAAGTTAATAAAAAAAGCTGTTTTTTGTAATCTAAATTTTGAAAACTTTTGCAATTCTTGTTTAATATTCATTAAAATCATATGCGATAATGTCAACTTGGGAGCTTTTTTTATTTCTGCTTTATACGATAATGAAGGCTCATAAATATATACATCCATATCATTGGAAATAGGAATAGCATAATTATAGATAATTTTTTTTACCTCTTCCCAAGATAGTCCACCATTTCCACTTCCTAATGGTGGAATAGCAATTGATTCAATATTCTCTTGCTTAATTAGTTGAATTAAAGCCTTCATTCCATTATCTATATATTCAATTTTTGACTTTTTTCTCCATTTATCTTTCGTAGGAAAATTTACAATCAGCTTTCCATTATCTTTATAGCAATGCATTTTTCCTGGTGCTAAGTGATTTTCTCTACAAGCTTTAACATATGACTTGTTTGCTTCTGGAAATTTTGTTTTAAATTGATAAGCCAAACCTTTGCCCATAAAGCCTTCACAGTTTACAGTATTGACCAAACAATCTGCTCCACTTTCTAAAATATTTCCTGTCATTAAAGTTAGCATATTAATCTCCTACGAAAGTCCATGGTTGTACATCTATAAAAAATTTAGGCTTACAATTATTTTTATATAACTTTTGACATAGAGATTCAATGTACTTTTTTGTTTCATCATTTTTTACAATAATTGAATGAAATACCTTTGATTCGATTTTCGTGTGAACACAAACACATTCTGCCATACAAACTTCTTTACATTCGAAGTCTGAATAATCTCTTTTTTCCATTAATTCCCAATCTATTTTTTTAAATCCTTCTTCATAATCAAAAACTTCTAAAGGGTTCATATGCATGGGATGTGTTGGAAAGATTTTAAAATTATTGTTTTTACTACTAGCTGTATCCCTATGTAATGTTAAATATACAAATTCTTCATTTGGATTGTCTTTTTGTACTCGTCCAGAGAATGGTGTACCTGAAAAAAAGTGAAATGGAATTACATTTGAAATTTTATGTTTATCGCGAAATTCAATAATTTCTTGCTCTGCAACATCTTTAAATGTTTCTTTTAAAGTAGCTCTAGGCTGTAAGCCATTTGTTAAAATAGATTCAATATTTGATAACGATGTTAAGTGATACAATAATTTAGAATTCTTGATTTTTTGCCCCATAAGCATATCCTTTTATTTAGTGTCTAACCATTTATCTACAATATTATAGCATTTTTACATGTAAATTAAAAATTTAATAAACGCTACATTTGGTCTTTTTATGTAATGATTATTTTGATTTTAGAATATTTTAATACTAAATTCAGGGCAAAACAGGACATTTTACCCTATTAACTGTATTTGAAGTTATACCAAATTAAATCATAACTCTTGCATACTACTGTCTTAAAGAGCAAAATACTCCTTAAGAGATGTCTTTTGCAATCTCTTTTGCTGCTTTTTTTGAGTTTCCTACGCAGTCATTTAATCCTACTCCAAAGTAGGCATTGGAGCTTAGATATAGGTTTTTGTGTTCTTTTAGTTTTTCAAAAAGTTTCTTCATCTTTTCTAGGTGCCCTACTCTGTAGTTTGGGATTCCTTTTTGCCATTGTTTCACATAGGCTGTATCGGGTATTTCTTCTATGCCCATTGTTTCTTTTACGCCTTTTATGGCTATGTTTTTTAACTCTTCTTTG
>JALUMJ010000118.1 GCA_027040375.1 Campylobacteraceae bacterium | reverse complement strand
TAAAGAACATGGACTAAATTCTGATGTATTTGTTGTGTTTAATGTAGAAGAAAATATAGCAGTCATCGGTGGAACCTGGTATGGTGGAGAGATAAAAAAAGGCGTGTTTTCTATGATGAATTATTGGTTACCACTTGAGGGTAAGCTCTCTATGCATTGCTCCGCAAATGTCGGAAAAGATGGAGATAGTGCTCTGTTTTTTGGATTGAGCGGAACTGGAAAAACAACACTTTCTACTGACCCTAAGCGAAAATTGATAGGCGATGACGAGCATGGCTGGGATGATAACGGAATCTTTAATTTTGAAGGTGGATGTTATGCTAAAACAATTAACCTAAAAAAAGAGAATGAGCCAGAAATCTTTGGTGCTATTAAAAGAGATGCTCTTTTAGAAAATGTGGTTATAGGAAAAGATGGCGTGGTTGATTATGACGATGGAAGCAAAACTGAAAATACTAGAGTTTCATATCCAATCTATTTTATAGAAAACTTCAAAGAAGATTCACAAGCTGGACATCCTAAAAAAATCATCTTTTTAAGTGCAGATGCTTTTGGAGTGTTGCCTCCTGTTTCTAAGCTTACAAAAGAACAAGCTATGTATTATTTTATGAGTGGATATACTGCGAAAGTGGCTGGAACTGAGCGAGGAATTACTGAGCCAGTGGCTACATTTAGTTCTTGTTTTGGAGAAGCATTTTTGCCATTGCATCCTACGGTTTATGCAAAACTTTTAGGACAAAAGATAGAAAAACATAGCGTTGAAGTTTTCTTGGTAAATACTGGATGGAGTGGCGGAAGTTACGGTGTAGGAAGCAGAATGAGCATAAAAGCTACAAGAGCTTGTATAAATGGCATTCTTGATGGAAGTATAAATAATAGTGAATTTGAACAACTTCCTATCTTTGATTTAAGTGTGCCAAAAACTTTAGAAGGTGTTGATTCAAATATATTAAATCCAAGAAATAGTTGGGAAGATAAGGCTGGATTTGATAAAACAAGTGAAAAATTGGCAAATATGTTTATAGATAATTTTAAAAAGTATATAACAGATGAATCTGACTTTTCAGTATATGGCCCAAAACTCTAATGTCAAAACTTTGGTCAGGTAGATTTTCAAAAGGAGCTACTAAGCTTTTAGACGAGTTTAATGCATCCTTGAATTTTGATAAAAAATTATATAATGAAGATATTGAGGGCTCTATAGCTCATGCCACAATGTTAGCTTCTGTTGGAATTTTAAGCCATGAAGAGTGTAAAGATATAGTAAATGGCTTAAATAATATCAAAGATATTATAGAAAAAGGTGAATTTAATTTTGATATAAGTGATGAAGATATTCATATGGCTATAGAGAAAAAACTTATAGAGATAATTGGTGATACAGGAAAAAAACTTCATACTGCAAGAAGTAGAAATGACCAAGTTGCACTTGATTTTAGGTTGTATGTTCAAAAAAATACTTTACTTATCGTAAAAGCGTTAGAGAGATTAATCACTGTTTTGATAGATATCGCAAAACAAAATACAGATACACTGCTTCCTGGGATGACGCACCTGCAACACGCTCAACCGATAAATTTTGCTTTTCACATGTTGGCATATGCAAATATGTTCAAAAGAGATATAGATAGGCTAGAGTGTTCGCATAAAAGAAACAATGTCTTGCCTTTAGGATGTGCGGCACTTGCTGGGACTCCTCATAAGATAGACAGAGCTAAAACGGCTGAACTTTTAGGGTTTGATAGTGTGAGCCAAAATTGCTTGGATACCGTTAGTGATAGAGATTTTGCTTTGGAAATTTTATTTAATATCTCAACATCCATGATGCATGTTTCAAGATTTGCAGAAGAGTTGGTTTTGTGGTCTAGCTATGAGTTTAAATTTATAACCCTTAGTGATGAATACAGCACAGGAAGCTCTATAATGCCACAAAAGAAAAATCCTGATGTACCAGAGCTTTTAAGGGGAAAAACAGGCAGAGTGAATGGAAATCTTATATCTTTGCTTACTGTTTTAAAAGGCTTGCCACTTGCCTACAATAAAGATATGCAAGAAGATAAAGAAGGTGTGTTTGACAGCGTTGAAACTATACTTTTATCGCTTGAAATTCTAAAAGAAGCATTGGCTACCATGCGTATAAATAAGCAAAATATGCAGACTGCTTGTGAAACTGGACATTTAAGTGCCACTGATTTAGCTGATTATCTTGTTGTAAATTGCGATATACC
>JALUMJ010000117.1 GCA_027040375.1 Campylobacteraceae bacterium | reverse complement strand
ATACGATTTCACACTCTTTTTGCTTTGCAAAATCAAATTTTTTAAGTATCTCTTTTTGATTCTCTCCTAGCACATGTCTTCTCTCAGAATGCCCAATAAGTACAGTATCAATCTCAAACTCTTCGAGTTGGGAAAATCCAATCTCGCCTGTGATTGAACCACTATCAACTGGGTAAAAATTTTGCACACCCTGTCTTATATTTGGTCTTAAATCATAATGATTTAGTGCAGTATATGGAGGAAAAATTCTCACTTCACTAAAATAATCTTTGCCATTTATAAAATCTATAAACTCTTTTGTGCTTTGCCTGTTGTGATTTGTTTTAAAATTAGATGCTATTATCAATCTTCATCCTTATTGTAAAGTGGTTTGACGCCAGGAAGTTCTTTTCCCTCTATCAACTCCAAACTAGCTCCACCACCAGTCGATATAAACGCCATATCATCTGCGTCACCTGAACGAGCTACGACATCAGCAGTATCTCCACCACCAACAACTGTAGTAGCATGTGCTTCAGCAATAGTATGAGACATTTGCGTGCTTCCTCTTGAGAATTTTGGTATCTCAAAAACGCCCATAGGTCCGTTCCAAAGTATAGTTTGAGCATCATTTAGAGCTTCTCGAAAAAGCCTCGTAGTTGCTGGTCCTATATCTAATCCCATCCAACCTTTTGGTATCTCTTGAGTTGTGACAAACTTCATAGTTGAATCTTGCGAACAAGTTTGAGCCGCTACAACATCTACAGGAAGATATAGTTTAACCCCCAACTCTCTTGCTCTTTTCATAACCAAATCTGCTTCTTCAACCAAATCTTCTTCAACCAGAGAATTTCCTATATCTATACCTTGAGCTTTTAAAAAAGTAAAAGCCATACCTCCACCTATAAGAAGTTTATCAACTCTTGGCAGAAGATTTCTCAAAGCCTGCAGTTTTCCACTAACTTTACTACCTCCAACAACTGCGATAAAGGGGCGAGAAGGATTTTTTAGTAAATTTCTAGAAAAATTTATCTCTTTTAAAAGTAAAAATCCAGCTGCACTATGATCTTCATCAAAAAAGTTTGTTATAGCTTCCACGGAAGCATGGGCTCTGTGACAAACACCAAATGCATCATTGATATAGATTTCTCCTAAATCTGCTAATTTTTTTGCAAATTCTGGATCATTTTTTGTTTCACCTTTTTCAAATCTTAAATTTTCTAAAAGTAAAACTTCACCATTTTTAAGATTTTTTGCTTTTTCCATTGTATCACTGCCAAGCACATCATGAGAAAGTTCAACATCTGGAACAAGTAACCTTGTGAGCCTTTTCTGAACTATTTTCATTGATAATTTCTCATCATAATTTCCACCTGGTCGTCCTAGGTGACTAGCTAGGATAACAGCGCAATTATGGTCCAAACAATATTTGATTGTTGGGATTGCTGACTTAATTCTTCTATCATCAGTAATATTTAAAAAATCATCCAAAGGCACATTGAAATCACACCTGATAAAAACTCTCTTTCCCTCTATGTCTATATCTCGGACTGATCTTACCATCTTTTAACCTTTGCTTACATGTAGAGCCATATCTATCAATCTTGAAGAGTAGCCCCACTCGTTATCATACCAGGACATCACTTTTACCATATTGCCGCATATTACTTGAGTCAAATCAGCAGCTACAAAAGAACTATAAGGCGAGCCTTGGAAATCTTGAGATACTCTTTTCTCAACATCAAAACCCAATAATCCTTTTAATTCTCCCTCGGATTTTGATTTAAAAAGTGCGTTCAACTCTTCTATGCTTGTATCTTTTTTAACAAGTACATTTAAATCTACCATAGATACATTTGGCACTGGAACTCTTGCACTTTGCCCATGTAGCCTGCCTTGAAGCTGTGGCAATACCAAGCCAATTGCTTTTGCTGCACCTGTCGTTGTAGGTATGATATTTACAGCAGCAGCCCTTGCTCGTCTAGGGTCTCTGCCTTTTGAATCTATAAGACTTTGTCCATTTGTATATGCATGAATAGTAGTCATCAAACCTTTATCTATACCAAAAGCATTATCTATGATTTTAGCAACGGGTCCCAAACAATTTGTAGTACAACTTGCATTTGAAACTATAGATTGACCTGCATATTTATCTTCATTTACACCGATAACAAATGTAGGAGTATCATCTTTTGCTGGAGCAGACATGACAACTTTTGGAACTCCATTATCGATAAAAACCTGTGCTTTTTCTTG
>JALUMJ010000116.1 GCA_027040375.1 Campylobacteraceae bacterium | reverse complement strand
GATGAAGTCATAATTCCTACTCCGTATTGGGTGACATATCCTGAGATTATAAAATACACTGGTGGAAAAATCATTGAAATACAAACTGACGATAGTGCTGGATTTAAGATAACACCAGAACAGTTAGAAAATGCCATAACAGATAAAACAAAACTGTTGATTTTAAATTCACCATCAAACCCAACAGGTTCGGTTTATAGCAAAAAAGAGCTAGAGGGCTTAGCTAAAGTTTTAGAAGGCACAAAAGTACTCGTGGCATCTGATGAAATGTATGAAAAACTTGTATATGATGGCTTAAAATTTACATCAACTGCTAGCATAAGCGAAGACATGTACAAAAGAACCATAACAATCAATGGCTTAAGCAAATCAGTTGCCATGACTGGATGGAGATTTGGATATTTGGCCTGTCCTATCAGAGAGTTAACTGCTAGCATGAAAAAATTACAAAGCCAAAGCACTTCAAATATAAACTCCATCACACAAAAAGCAGCAATTCCTGCACTTTTAGGTGAAGTTGACAAAGATATAGAAAAGATGAGAGTAGAGTTTGAAAAAAGAAGAAATATCGCAGTTGAGCTTTTCAATCAAATAGAAGGATTAAGCGTAATTAATCCAAATGGCGCCTTTTATCTTTTTGTAAATATCAAAAATTTCACAGATAATTCACTAGATTTTTGCAAAAGACTTTTAGAAGAAAAAGGTGTGGCTACGGTTCCTGGGATTAGTTTTGGAAGTGAAGGGTATTTTAGATTTTCCTTTGCAACTGATGAAGACAGCATAAGAAAAGGAATCTCAATAATCAAAGATTTTGTAAAAAATTATAACTAAGAAATATCGGGCAGATAAAAAATCTGCCCAATAAAACTATCACTTTCCGTATTTTTCTTTAGCTTCTCTTAATGCCTCTATCAACTCATCTAAATTATCATAAGGAATATGTGCCTTCCAATCAGGTTCTTCTGAATTTTTTTTCAATGAAATACCTATACTTACAACAGGAAATGATCCATCTCCATAAGGCTCTTCTATATGAGAAACCGAAATCATACCATTTTTAGTATCAGCTAAAGGGAACGATTTTAATACACTATTTTTTCCACCCATGTTATATCCTTTTTTGTTTATTTTTAAAAAATTTTGTTATTCTTGCTTGTTTTTTTAGCCACTCTTTTTGTAACATCAAAGGGAATCCACCATATGTTTTTCCGCCTTCTATGCTTTTCGTGACACCACCTCTTGCCGCAACCATCGCAAAATCACCGATTTGCAAATGTCCTGCAGATGCACTTTGTCCTCCCATTATAACATTTCTTCCAAGTTTTACAGAGCCTGCAAGACCTGATTGAGATACCATTATGCAATATTCTCCCAACTCACAATTATGGCCAATCTGAACTAAATTATCAATCTTAGTACCAGTTTTTATAACAGTAGAGCCAAATACCGCTCTATCGACAGTTGAGTTTGAACCAATTTCAACATCATCCTCAATGACAACATTTCCATTGTGGTAAATTTTTACATGCTCGCCTTGTTTTGTGTGAGCATAACCAAATCCATCACCACCTATAACCACACCTGCTTGAAAGATGCAATTTGTGCCAATTTGGGTATCATCATATATGGTAACATTTGGATAAATCACGCTATTTTTACCGATATGAACGCCTGCACCAATCACAACATTTGGATATATGCAAACACCGCTTTCTATGACTGAGTTACTCCCTATTTGGACATTTGCCCCAATTTTTGCGTCTGGTGCAACTTGTGCAGCTTCTTCAAAATTAAATAATTCTTTCTTGAAGTATTTACTCAGCATTGCAAAACAAAGATGAGGGTCTTCACATATCAAACCGACACAATTTTTAGGTATATACTGTTCAAATTCACTTTTAATCAAAACTACTTTTGCATTAGTTTTTTTGAGCAATTCTATCAATTTAGCATCATCAAAAAATACGATATTTTTTTCATTTGCTTTTTCTAAAGTTTCAAATGATACTATATCAAAATCAACTCCATCATAAGGCAACGATACAGCACTAGCTATTTCACTAATTTTCATCAGATATCCAAGGCAACAGAGCCACTACGAACTATTTCGATAGGATTATATCTTTTTATGGCTTTTAGAAAATTTGCAATTCGTTTTGAATTATCAGCCACCATAACTACTATAAAATTTTCTCCGCTATCAGCGATAGTTCCGTTATAAGCCTTAAGCATAGCATCAA
>JALUMJ010000115.1 GCA_027040375.1 Campylobacteraceae bacterium | reverse complement strand
CAATGATAAAAGCGAAAAAACACAAGATGACAAAAACAACAAGGCTAAAGATAACACGCAAGCATCAAAAAATGCAGAGACTTTTGAAAACACTAGAGCAAAAGAAGCTCGATCAGAAATGGCTCCAAAACATATATTAAATACTTATGCCTAAGCTCTAGGAAATGTCAGAAAAAATACTGTTTTTTGATTTGGAACTGATTCTATTTTTATCTTGATGTTATACTCATCGCAAACGCTTTTTACTATGTCTAAACCAATGCCAAAGCCTCCTTCAGTAGAATTTCTTCGCTCAAACCTTTTAAAGATTGCTTTTTGGTCTTCCTTGCTAATTCCCTTGCCTTCATTTATAATACAAAGTGTGTGCTCTTTTAGTATAACTTCTATAGTTGTTTTAGCAAATCCATATTTTAGTGCGTTTGAGAGAAGATTGTTTATAACTTTTTGAATTCTTGTTTTGTCTAAAAATACTATAGCACTCTCTAGTGAACATTTTATATTGCTGCCTTTGCTTGTTACTATTTCATCAAAAAATCGTACACTTTGCTCAACCAAATCCTTTAAATCAAACTCTTCATCGTATCTCTCATCTATGTCATTAAATGCTACAAAAGATAGAGTATTATAGATTTGAGAAATTAGTTTAGCACTTACTGAGATATGATTCAAAACTCTTGGATTTAAGCTTTTTGAATTTTTTATGGAAGATGTGCTCATCATCAAAGCAGATACTGGAGTATTTAACTCATGAGAACTGTCTCTTATAAAGCGATTTAGATTTTTCATTCTTTCTCTTATAGGTTTTAAAAGAACTTTACTAAGCAAATATCCCACAAATAAAACAAATAAAATTGACGCAAAAATAGTTATAGCGATAAGGGTCAAAAGTTGTATCTTTTGTACTTGGTTTTGGTCAGTTTCAACCACTATATAAGCAACTTTGAAGATAGGAGCATCTAGTTTTCGTATGTGGTATAGGTGTTTATTGTCACCATATGAATTTTGTGAAAAATAAATCTTATCATCTTTCAAATTTGAAAAAAGAACTTTTCTGTTTATATCAAATAAGCCAACTCTCAAATCTTTCTTTGGGGGAATAAACCTAAATGGAATTTTTTCCATTTGTGCATGCATCAACTCTTTTTCAGTCCTTAGAGAAGCATTGCTCATTTCTATGCTGCACTGGTCATTTATGGTAACTACTCCTCTGTTGTAGTATAAAAAAGCAATAATAGACATAAGTATAAATGCAGAGAGTGTATAAATACTCAAAAATCCTATGAGTGCTTTTTTTTCAGCTTTATTCAAAGAAGTATCCACTCCCTCTTATGGTTTTTATTCTCTCTTTCCCTATAATATTTCTAAGATTTCGTATATACACCCTTATAGTGGCGTCCGTTGGCATCTCTTCAAATTCCCAAAGGTTTTGCATCAATTCATCTCCTGATATTACTCTATTTTTGCGGCTAGTTAAGTAAAGAAGAATCTCAATCTCTTTTTTTGCTAGCTGATGCAGGGTTTCATTGACGCTTATGGTATTTTTTGAAGGTATCATATAAGTATCGCTATCGATTATGACTTTTTCATCATTTTCTATACTAAATCTTTTTTTGATGTTATTAATACGCAATTCCAACTCTTCTAAATCAAATGGTTTTTTTATGTAATCATCACAACCATTTTCAAAGCCATTTTTAAGATGTTTAGTGTCTTGATATGCGGTTATCAAGATGGCTGGTGTCGTGTCATTGTACTCTCGTATGCTCTTTATCACATCAAGTCCACTAATCTTAGGCACATTGATATCTAAAATCATCAAGTCAAAAGTATTTGAGCTAGCTTCATCTAGTGCTTTTTGTCCATCGTTCACATGTAAAACATCATACGAGAGTTCTTTGAGATGATGATAAAGCAAATCAGCTAGGATAAAGTCATCTTCTAAGAGCAAGATTTTCATTTTATTGTCCCTTTAAATTGTAAAACTTATCTAAATACTACAATAATTATATTTAGTTTTTGTGCAATCTAGTGCTTACTCCATCGCCTCACCTGTTTCCATCGGCAGATTTGTCCTTAAGTACTCCACTATACTTCCATTAAAAACTTTGACATTTTTCATCCCTACCAAAAATTTTGAGATAAACCAAAGCCCTCTAGCTAAAATATTTCATCAGACACATCATCCACATGGCCTTTTTTTCCATTTTTTATATGAACCCAGGTTACTGGCACAGCGATTAACGCGGATATA
>JALUMJ010000114.1 GCA_027040375.1 Campylobacteraceae bacterium | reverse complement strand
ATTTTATCCTATTAAAGCCAACCTTTTTTCTTAAAAAACAAATATGGCGCAACTCCAGAAATAACAATAAGTACGATTGCCATAGGGTATCCATAATGCCAAGATAATTCAGGCATCAAACGAAAATTCATGCCATATATGCTTGCTATCATAGTTGGTGGTAAAAATACTACTGAAGCAATCGAAAATATCTTTATGATTTTATTTTGCTGTATATTTATGAAGCCTTGAGCTGCATTCATCAAAAAGTCTGTTTTTTCTGACAAAAATGTATTATGAGGAATCAAGGTTTCTATATCTACAAGTATGTCACTTATCTCTTCTTTATCTTCTTGAAGCCATCTTGATTTTCTTTTTTGCAAAGTCAGCATATCTCGTTGTGTATCCATCAAACACAGACGAATCATACCAAGAGTATCATCTTCTTGAGCCAAATCTTCTATCGCATCTTCTATGCCATCGCTATCCACGGAGAGAACATTTTTGCCTACTTTATTTAATCTCTTATACGAATCTTCTAGTGTGTCAGCGATTCTATCTATCTTCATGTCCATTAATTGTAGAAAAATGTCTTTTGGAGTTTCCAGTTTTAGAACACCTTTTTTTATATAAGTTCTCAAAAGCCTAAACTCAGGGACTTCATCTTTACATATAGTTATAATTTTATCTTTACTAATTAAAAACAGAACATTTGCATTTGCACTGTCATCTCGCCCTATGAGTTGCAAAAAAAGACAATTTAGCTGAAAACCATTATCATAAGATTCATAATGAGAACTAGATTCAATCTCTTGTATCTCTTCT
Organism: Campylobacteraceae bacterium; assembly: GCA_027040375.1. Taxonomy (GTDB): domain Bacteria; phylum Campylobacterota; class Campylobacteria; order Campylobacterales; family Sulfurospirillaceae; genus JAADIZ01. The sequence continues at coordinate 1,470 of JALUMJ010000114.1, read as the reverse complement.
AGGCTTGGTATTGGGAGTTTACTTACCTTAGATATAAGCTTCATCTCCTCTTTTGAGGGTTCATTTATATCAATCCAAATTGCTTTATTTAAATTTTTTTCATTATTTGTTTTTATAGTAGAAAATTTATTGTTTTGTTTTTCAAAAGCTTTTATCATAGCAACCTCCGATATCGAGATGTGCCATTATATTATAAACTTTATAAATAAAGTCTTTCCCAATATTCTTGGGCAATTTCTAGTTCATCTTCACCAAAAATTTTTATGCCTTTATCTTTTAGTAATGCCGTGCTAATGCCATCACCGTTAATTAGTTTTTTTAAAAATGTTCCATCATATATCTGCCCTGCTCCACAAGACGGACTTTTTGATTTCATAATCGCCATTTCAATATCGTTTTGCAAAACAATTTCTAGTGCTTTGTTGGCTCCAAGTTTAAACTCTTTTGTTTTATCTTCACCCTTTTTATTTATGGCTCTGTTATTTTGAATCTCAACTGGAACTCTTGGAGTTGGTAAGCCACCTTCTACCTCTGGACATATAGATACGATGAGATTTAATTTTTGGAGTTTTTTTATAAATTGATTTTGAGTTATTGAGTTATTTGCACCATCATATCTAACATTTTCACCAAGTAAGCATGAGCTGATAAATACTTTTTTTGACATAGCAGAAAGAGGAGTAAAACTCCTCTTGAAGTATAAAATTATCTTTTTGAGAACTGCGGGCTTCTTCTCGCTTTTCTTCTACCACATTTCTTTCTTTCAACGATTCTTGAATCTCTTGTAAGTAATCCATAAGGCTTTAAAATAGCTCTAAAGTCAGCATCCATAAGTGTTAATGCTTTTGATATTCCGTGACGCAATGCATCTGCTTGAGCAGAATAACCGCCACCAAAAGTTGTAGCTTTGATATCTACACTTTCTAATTGTTTTGTAAGCTCAAGTGGTTGTCTAACTCTTTTTTTGATAGTTTCTAATCCGCCTAACCATGCTTCAAAATCTATGCCATTTACTATGATATTGCCACTACCTGGTGCCAACCAAACTTTTGCTATCGCTGTTTTTCTTTTTCCAGTTGCATATAATTTTGCCATTTACTTACCCTCTGTTTTGCTTATTTGAGCTGTGTGAGGATGCTCACTACCAGCATATACTTTAAGTTTTTTAATCATATTTTTAGCAAGATTAGTTTTAGGAAGCATTCCTCTAACTGCTAATCTATACAATTTCGCAGGATTGTTTTTTAGTAAATCATCAAGCTTGTCACTTCTAACTCCACCAAAATACCCTGTATGTCTATGATACTGTTTTGTATCTAGTTTATTGCCACTAAACTCTACTTTTTCCGCATTGATAATGATGACAAAATCACCACAATCAACATTTGGAGTATAGTAAGGTTTATGTTTACCTCTTAGAAGTGTAGATACTTCAGTCAAAATTCTACCGAATTTTTTACCAGTGGCATC
>JALUMJ010000113.1 GCA_027040375.1 Campylobacteraceae bacterium | reverse complement strand
GAGCTTCCGTCTTTAAGCAAAACTTCACAAGCTGATTTGTGCAAGTCGCAGGTTGAACTCTGTTTGGCAAAAGTTGTATTTCCAACATACCATTTGTATATATCGCTAGAATCTATGACAAAATAAGCACATATCAATGACAATGCAACAATCTCTAAAAATAATAATTTGTAAAATTTGCTATTTTCCATAAAATAAGTTTAACATTATATAATTAAATATTTATTAAAACATCCTATGAAGTGATATGACTAAAATAAATTAATTAAATATTTATCATCTTTTTGACAGCTTATTTAAAGTTTTAGCTAGGTAAAATACTAAAAAATATAGAGGTTTTGGATTATATGGCAACAATTACAGTCGATGGTAGAGAGATATATGCCAAAGATAACGCAATACTTATAGATGAATTATTATCTCATGACATCAGTGTGCCACATTTTTGTTATCATCCAGCTCTTGGAAAAGATGGCAATTGCAGAATGTGCATGGTAGAAATCGAGGGGCAAAAAAGACCTCAGATAGCTTGTGATACACCTGTAAAAGACGGCATGATTATAAGAACAAAAGGTGAAAATATAAGCCGCGTTAAAAGGCAGATTTTGGAGTTGGAACTGATAAATCATCCAATCGACTGTCCTGTTTGCGACCAAGCAGGAGAGTGTTCGCTACAAAAATTTTATATGGACGCTGGATTATACGAGAGCAGGTTAGATACTCCTAAAAATAAAAAACTAAAACATGTGGATTTGGGCTCAAATGTAATGCTTGACCAAGAAAGATGTGTTCTTTGCACAAGGTGTGTTAGATTTACGAGAGATATCACAAAAACTCATGAATTGGGTGTCGTAGTTAGAAACGACCACTCTTTTATATCCACTTTTCCTGGAAAAAAACTGACAAATCCATACTCCATGAATGTCATAGACTTATGCCCTGTCGGAGCACTTACTAGTAAAGATTTTAGGTTCAAACAAAGAGTTTGGTTTTTAAAACCAGAAAATGCTATATGCGATGGATGTTCTCGTGGGTGTTCTTTGTTGGTTGATCATAATAGAGAAAAATACAAAGATGATATTGTCTTTAGATATAGACCAAAGCACAATGATGCTGTAAATGGATATTTTATATGTGATTATGGGCGACTTAGTTACAAAAAAGAGAACGACAATAGACTTTTAAACGCATACATAAGAGGCATGGAGAGTGAGTTTGAATACGCAACGCTGAAGCTGCAAAGGTTATTGAAAAGATATAACTCTAAAGCCTTGCTTTTGATTTCTCCGACACTTAGTCTTGAAGAGATGTATAGATTAAAAAAATTAGCCGTAAAACTTGACCTTAGTATAAATGGGTATGATAACACTTTCGATGAAGATTTTGGTGATGATATGCTAAGAAAAAGCGATAAAACTCCAAATCGAAGATCTTTGGAATTATTGGGTATCAACTCATCACGGCAGAGTTTAGAAAGAGATTTAAAAGACAAAGAGTTTATACTTTTTGTAAACAGATTTGATACAGATTTGTTGCAAAATCTTAATTTTGAAGGCTCCATTGGGGTTTTAAGTTCAGTTGATTTTACTCCAAAAGATAAACTTGACATCTTAGTACCAGTCGTTTCTCATACAGGAAGAGATGGTACTTTTATAAATTGTGATGACATTATACAATACAGCCAATGCCAGATAAATAAAGATATACAAGCAGCTAAAATATTGGATTTAGTAGAAAAAGTTTTTAATGATGGTATCTTTACATGTAAGGCTGTTTGGGAAAGTGGATTAGAAGAAGAGCCGTTTTTAAATGGCATAAAATTTGATAGCGTAAGATTTAATAGTATAAAAATCGAGCCAAAATGAATATAATCTTGATTAGCGTAGTTATCGTAAATATTATATTGGCATTACTGTTTTCGTTGGGTGCAGCTCCGATACTTGTTTGGGTTGAGAGAAGAGTAGCTGGTTTTATACAAGACAGGCTTGGACCAAATAGATGTAATATCGCTGGGTTTAGATTAGGCGGTTTGATACAGTCTTTTGCGGATATGTTGAAGCTTGTATTTAAAGAAGATTTTAGAGCAGGAAATATAAAAGAAAGATTTATATTTAGAATCGCTCCTGTTATAGTGTTTGTTTCAGCTTTCCTTTCTTTTATGGTGATGCCTTTTGCAGATGACTTGGTTATAGGCACTCAAACATTTATCATGCAAGGTTTGCCACTTGATTTTGGGGTTTTATGGTTTTTAGCACTTGCAGGCTTGAGCGTATATGGCATAATTTTAGGGGGTTGGTCAAGTAACAACAAATATAGCCTTCTAGGTTCAGTAAGAGCTGGGGCGCAAGTGATTAGCTATGAAGTATCCATGACTTTGGCGCTCGTCTCTTTGCTTATAACTTACGGTTCAATCCATCTAGTAGATATCGTAAATTTTCAAAGTGGATTGATTTTTGGTTTTATTCCTGCTTGGGGAATTATCATGCAACCAGTTGCGGCTATTATATTTATAATCACATCTTTTGCAGAAGCAAACAGAACTCCATTTGACATAGCTGAGGGCGAAAGCGAGATAGTTGGCGGTTATCATACAGAGTATAGTGCTATGAAATTTGGACTCTTTTTTGTTGGCGAATATGTTGCTATGAGTGCCTCAAGTGCCTTGATGGTGACACTCTTTTTTGGCGGATACAATATCCCTTGGGTTGGAACTGACACTTTAAAAGAGCATTTTGATATCGTTATGATTGCTATCATAGTTCTGCTTCCACTTTTGAGTTATAAATTTGGAGGTTGGATTTTAAAGAACAATGTTTGGCCAAAAGCAGATGACAAAAGAAATAATGAAAGCAAATGGCTTATAAGAATTCTTGTGATGATGAATATATTTGTAGTTTTATTATTAGGTAGTTTTTTATTTTTTGGCGTAAGTGCTACAACTACAAATATCGCTGTAGCTATTATGCAAGTAGCAACATTTGCTATCAAGCTTTTGTTGATGAATTTTGTTTTTGTTTGGGTTAGATGGACGCTACCTAGGTTTAGGTACGACCAATTACAAGACCTTGGTTGGAAAGTGCTTCTTCCTATCTCAATCGCAAATATTTTTGTAACGGCAATCGCAATTGTCGCCTTTGGAGCTTGATATGGGCATAAAAATTGTACCAAGATATGGCAAAAGCTTAAAAGATAGACTTTATCTGCCTGCTATATTTGGAGGAATGAAAACAACGATATCTCACTTTACAAAAAACTTAATAGACACATCAAATATCAAAACAGAATGTTATCCTGAAATGCAACCCAACGATATAACCGATAGATACAGAGGCGTGCATAGATTGACTCATAGAGAAGATGACAGTGTAAGATGTGTTGCTTGTTTTATGTGTGCTACTGCATGTCCTGCTGATTGTATTTTCATAGAAGCAGTTGAGCGAACAGACGGCATGGCTGAGAAAATGCCAGCAAAATTTTCGATAGATTTACTCGAATGTGTATTTTGCGGAGGTTGTGTAGAAGCTTGTCCTTGTGATGCTATTAGAATGGATACCGGTATATTTACTTTTATAGCAGAAAAAAGAGAAGATTTTGTTTTAAACAAAGAGCAACTTTTGAATAATACTGCTCGAAAAGAGGAAAACTGATGGATATAATCTTTCTTGTACTTGCGCTTCTAGCACTATTTGGGGCAACTAGTACGATTATGTTTTCAAATACAGTGCATAGTGCATTGGGGTTTGTAGTTACGGTGCTAGCACTCGCAGGTTTGTATGCACTCTTAAATGCAACTTTTTTATTTATGGTTCAGATTATTGTATATGCTGGGGCCATTATCGCACTATTATTGTTCGTTATAATGTTTTTAAATATACAGCAAAGCCATGCTCCAAAAGAACCAAATAAATACTTGTTGATGCTAGTCTCCGCTATTGCTATAGTGCCATTTGATTATCTGTTATTTAAAGCTTTTTACAGTATGTCTTTTGCTGGAGATGCAAATATAACGACAAAAGATTTTGGAAATATTAAAATGCTTGGGAATGAACTTTTTAAAAATTGGATTTTGCCTTTTGAAGCGATATCGCTACTTTTACTAGTGGCATTAATAGGAGCTGTTGTGTTAGCAAGAAAGAAGGAGCGAGCATGATAGAAGTATCATTTATGTCATATATCTTGCTGGCTATCATACTTTTTAGCATAGGTATCGTGGGAGTTATAAGCAGAAAAAATATCTTTATAATTTATATGTCACTTGAATTGATGTTAAATTCTATAAATCTTATTTTGGTTTCACTTAGTAGATATTTTGGTTCGATGGATGGACAAATTATCGCTATGATGGTGATGGCAATAGCTGCTGCTGAGGCAGTGGTATTTTTATCATTGATTGTTTCTTTATATAGATTAAAACATTCAATCAATATAGATGACTACAACTCGTTAAAACAAAAGGGAATACTGTGAGTAGCAACTTTTTATCTTGGATTGTTTTGATTCCTCTTTTTAGTTCTATTTTGCTAGGAGCTATGTACTTATACTCTATAAGCGTTAAAAAGATAGCAGATAGGTATTTTACATTTTTTGCTCTTTTGGCTCCGATGGCTAGTTTTTTTATCGGATTTTTATTTTTTCTTGGTCTTTTAAATGGAAATGGTGAGTATATATATGAACCATACACTTGGCTTGGGGTGAACGGATATATCATAAGCATGGGATTTTTAGGAGATAAATTATCTATTTTTATGGTGTTATTTGTCACTTTTATAGGCTCTATGATTCATATTTACGCTAGCGGATATATGAAGGGTGATGATGGATATGGCAAATTTTTCTCATATTTCAATCTTTTTATGGCGTCCATGCTACTCCTTGTTCTTGCAAATAGTCCAATTATCATGTTTATAGGATGGGAAGGCGTTGGCCTTTGTTCTTATCTTTTGATAGGCTTTTATTTTACGGAGCCACTCAATGTAGTAGCAGGAAATAAAGCTTTTATAGCTAATCGTGTTGGAGACCTTGGATTTTTAGTGGGCATTGTATATCTTTTCTTTTATGTTGGTAAGTTAGGATTTGATTATGGGGCTCTTGAAGATTATGTATCGATTGTGCCAAATCACATACTTGTTATAATAGGAATTTCACTTTTTATAGGAGCCATGGGTAAATCAGCGCAAATTCCATTATATGTTTGGTTGCCTGATGCGATGGCTGGACCAACTCCAGTTTCAGCTTTGATTCACGCAGCTACTATGGTAACAGCTGGCGTTTATATGGTAGCGAGATTTCATTTTTTATATGATTTGATTCCACATGTAGGAGTTTTTATAGCATATATTGGGGCTTTTTCATCCTTGTTTGCAGCAATCATAGCCATGAAACAAACAGATATCAAAAAGATACTAGCATATTCAACTATATCACAGCTAGGGTATATGTTTATAGCCGTTGGTTTAGGAGCTTACTCGACTGGGCTTTTTCATGTTTTTACACATGCATTTTTTAAAGCACTATTGTTTATGGGAGCTGGAGCTGTTATCATAGCCTTGCATCATGAGCAAAATATTTTTAAGATGGGTGGACTAAGAAAAAAGATACCGTTGATTTATAGCGTTATGTTAGTTGGTACATTGGCGATTAGTGGCATACCTCCTTTTTCTGGTTTTTTTAGTAAAGATGAGGTACTTTTAAAAGCATATAATCATAATGAATATCTGATTTATGGTATTGGTTTGTTTACAGCAGGCCTTACGGCTTATTATATGTTTAGACTTTTCTTTGTCACTTTTGAGGGTAAGAATTATAAAGAAAGAAAAATGCAAAACATCTCATGGAGTATGAAAGCTCCTTTGGTTATATTGGCGATTGGTGCAGCATTTGCTGGTTTTGTTGGTTTCCCTAAGATATTTGGTGGAGCAAATCTTATAGACAGTTGGTTAGAAGCTTGGAGTGGCGCACCTACTCATATTGAATTTTCTGCTGATATTATGCTTATGAGTGTTAGTGTGCTAGCAGGGCTCATCGGTATATCAGTGGCATATTTTAAGTTTTTTAAATATGATTTTAACCAAGACATCAAAGAGAGTGGTTTGGTTTACAATAAATTTTATATTGATGAGATTATAGATTTTCTTATAGTGCGAAGAATGAGAGATTTGAGTACTTTTGTAGCTGTCGTGATTGATGATGGATTTATAGATAAAACTGTTATGTCTTTGTCAAATGGTTTTATCAACTTAGGTAGAAGAGTAGGCAGGATGCAAAGTGCAAATACAAGAGCTTATGCTTTTTTTATGCTAGTAGGACTTAGTTCGTTTAGTATATATTTGATTTTAAAATTAGGGAAATAGTGTGGAAATAGGGCTTTTATCTTTTATTATTTTTTTACCGTTGGTTGTCTCTTTTGTTTTGTTATTACTTCCTGTAGGCATGAAAGTAACAAGAAACATAGCATTTGCTACAACTTTAGTCGTATTTTTATTTTCTCTAAAAATATTTTTTGAATTTCAATTGACTGATTATATGCAATTTCGTGAATTTCATCCTTGGATTACCTCGTACGGGATATATTATAGTCTTGGAGTTGACGGATTTTCCATGATAATCTTGATGCTTATCACTACTTTGATACCTCTTGGTTATCTATTTTTATGGAAAACTAAAAAATCAAAAGGTTATTGGGCAAGTATGCTTCTAATCCAAACTGGGGTAACAGGAGCACTCTTGTCTTTAGACTTGATACTTTTTTACTTTTTTTGGGAGTCTATGCTCTTGCCTGTTTTTATGATTATCGGCATATACGGAACAGGAAACAGAATTTTTTCCACTTTGAAAATTACGATTTATACGATTATGGGCTCACTGTTTATGTTAGTTTCTATCCTGTATCTTGGAGTTCATTTTTATCAAGAATTTGGAGTTTGGAGTTTTCAACTGAGTGATTTAGTGCAGATAACTACGCTTTCAAATACGCAAAGAACATTTCTATTTTTTGGTTTTATGATTGCTTTTGCAATTAAGATACCGATTTTTCCATTTCATACTTGGCTTATGCAAACTTATTCAAATGCTCCAACAGGTGGCGTATTTATACTCTCATCAATAATGGCGAAATTAGGAATTTATGGAATAGTTAGATTTGTGCTTCCTTTGTTTCCTCATCAGTATGTCGAATTTGCACCTTATTTTGTAGGTATTGGAGTTTTTGGTCTTATATACTTTGGAATTGCCGCTTTGATGCAACAAAATATAAAAAGGATGTTTGCATACTCATCAGCTTCTCACTTAGCATTTATCACAGCAGGTATATTTTCCTTAAATGCCTATGGTATGACTGGTGCTGCATTTTTGATTGTAGCACATGCCATGGCCACAGGAGGACTGTTTTTGCTTGTGGGAACCATAGAGCATGATTTAGGCATAAGATCTATCTCTGGACTTGGAGGTATCGCAAAAAAAGCACCATATCTCACAGTCGCTTTTGCGATGATGTTGCTTTGTATAGTAGGACTTCCAGGTACAAACGGTTTTGTTTCGGAACTTCTTATAGTGATGGGTTTATTTCAGTATAGCCATGTTGTCGGTATAATCTCAGCAACTACTGTTTTGGTAGCTGCTAGTTTTATGTTTTGGATGTTTCAAAGAGCTATACTCGTTGATACTGGCAATGATATAAGTGGCATGAAAGATTTAGATATTAAAGAAATTGTTGGTATATTTTCACTCGCGGCCATTATAGTGGCGATGGGTGTTTATCCGCATTGGTTTTTATACAAAATTGAACCAACAATTCAGCATTATCTAATAGACATATTGAAAGTTGGGGTTGCCTCATGAAGCATGATGATATAATATATTTATTACCAATCTTATCTGTTGGAATTGGCGCCATAGTTCTTATGCTGCTAAGCCCTATAAAGCGCTTTAGCATCCATAGGTTATCTTTAATAACTCTTTTTTTCCTAGTTGTTGCACTCTTGAGCAATGCTATAAATTTTGGGCAAGTATATTCTGTAACACCATTTAGCGGAGTATTTTCTTCGATGTTGATTATTGATACTTTTTCGGGATATTTTAGCTCAATTATCCTAGTTGGCGGTATTGTCACTGTTTTAATGGGTACACATTACTTTGAAAAGATGAATATGTTAAGAGGTGAGATTTTCTCATTACTTTTATTTTCGGTTTTTGGCATGATGCTATTAGTTGAAACGGTTGAACTTTTTACTTCTTTCATAGCTTTAGAAATTGCTTCTATTTCATTATATGCTTTGATTGGTTTTCAAAAAAATAATTTAAGAAGAGTGGAGGCAAGCTTTAGATATCTAATCTTGGGTTCTATTTCAGGAATTATGTTGTTATTTGGTACAACTTTGATGTATGCAGGAACTAGAAGTACAAATATATTAGATATTGCAAAATACATAAGCACGCATGCGAGCGACAATATGATATTGGTGATTGCTGGCGGAACATTGATTTTGATAACATTTTTATTTAAAATTGCAGCTTTTCCATTTCAAAATTGGTCAATTGATGCATATGACGGTGCACCGCTTCCTGTGACTGCGTTTATGGCATCTACTTTTAAAGTTGCTATTTTTGGTTTTATTTTAAGATTTATGCTGGTTGATTTTCATAAACTTATAGGTATATGGAGTGATATTCTCTTTTATATAGCAATACTAACTTTACTATATGGTAGTCTTTTAGCAGTTTTTCAAACAAATTTAAAGAGAATGTTGGCATACTCTAGTATAGTCCATACAGGATATTTGCTTATAGCATTCGTTTCCATAAGTGGTTCTGGTGAAAATGCATCTACTTCCATCATCTTTTATCTAATCGCGTATTTTTTATCTTCTATGGGTGCTTTTGGTATGCTCTCTTATATAGCTTCAGATGACCACCTTAGGATTACTTATGAAGATTTTAGAGGTTTTGCCCATATCAGACCTTATATGGCTGCTATGATGAGTATATTTTTACTCTCC
>JALUMJ010000112.1 GCA_027040375.1 Campylobacteraceae bacterium | reverse complement strand
AAAAAAAGCTACTAAAAAGATAAACGATGAAATAATCTCAACTGTAAAAGCTAAAAATTTTGAACTACAGATTGATAGGTTAGGAAGAGTTAGCAAATTTTATCTAAATGAAGCAAAATACACATCAAAAGATGGTGAGAGACTTCAGTTGGTTGACCATACTCTTGGATTTTTACCTTTAGAGATGAGATTTAGTAATGAAACTATAAACACGGAAGCATTTGCTACAAGTTATACTGCCAGTGTGAAATCTGCTCAAGTGTCAGATAAGCCTGTTAAAATTATTTTGAAACAGAGTTTGCCAAATCTAGACATAAAAAAAGAGATGACAATTTACAAAGATGGTCATTATGATTTAAATGTGATTTTAAGTAAAGATAAAAAATATTTTATCACACCTGGTTTTCATCCAAACCTAGGCAAGAAAAGTTATACATTTCACGGAGCATTACTTAAGAAAAGTGATGGCGGAATGGAAATCATAGACGATGGTGATGCCGTACAAACAACTTTTAAAGATGTATCTTTTGCTGGTAATGCTGATAAATATTATGCTACAATATTTTACAATTTTAAAAACGGCATGGATGTTGTAGAGAGCCCTGAAAAAGATGATATTCCTGCACTTTATGTTGTCGGTAAACAAAATTTACATTTAAGTGGATATATTGGACCAAAAGAGTTTAAAATTCTTAAGAATATCAATCCAGGACTTACTGATGTTATAGAGTATGGATTTTTTACATTTATTTCCAAGCCACTTTTTGTATTGCTTTCATACATACACTCATTTTTAGGTAACTGGGGTTGGTCTATCGTGGCATTGACATTGCTTGTGAGATTGGTGCTTTTTCCTTTGACATATAAAGGTATGGTTTCCATGAACAAGATGAAAATCTTGGCTCCAAAGATGAAAGAATTACAAGTAAAATACAAAGGTGACAAACAAAAACTAAATGCTCATACTATGGAGCTTTATAAAAAGCATGGCGCTAACCCGATGGGTGGTTGTCTGCCTATGATATTGCAGATTCCTGTTTTTTATGGAGTATATCGAGTTTTGCAAAACACAGTTGAGCTTAAAGGTGCTCCTTGGATACTTTGGATACATGATTTAGCTGTTATGGACCCATATTTTGTGCTCCCTATCTTAATGGGTGGCTCAATGTTCTTGCAACAAAGACTAGCACCAAATAATTTTACTGATAAAACACAAGAAAAAATCATGAAATTTTTACCATTAATTTTCACATTTTTCTTTGTAACTTTCCCAGCAGGTTTGACTTTGTATTGGTTTGTTAGTAACTTGTTTTCTATAGGACAACAATTTTATGTAAATAAAATCTTTGCTAAAACAAAAACTTTACCCGTAGAGGTCGAAAAATGAAAAAGATAGAAGCCCAAACTTTAGAACTTGCGTATATGAATGCCGCAAAAGAATTTACTTGCTCAATCACAGAACTAGATATAAGTATAATACAAAATTCTAGTTCAGGATTTTTGGGAATGTTTAAAAAGAGTGCTATCATAGAAGTAGAAAGAAAGAGTGTAAATAGAAAAAATAAAAACCAAAGAAACAGAAAAGAGAAAATCAATACACCTAGAAATGCTAAGCAAGAAACAAAAGAGCAGAAAACAAAAAGACAAGAGAACGCTAGAGAAGAGAAACCAAGAGGAAGAAAACAAAAGATAGAACCCAAAAGAGAACAAAAGCCAAATAAAACAAAACCAAAAAGAGAAGAAAAAGTAACTAAAAAAGAGCCAAGACCAGTTGTTAAGAGAGAATTAAAAAAACAAACTCCTAAAGTAGATATAGAAAAAGCTATCGATGAGATTAGAGAGGATGTTAATAGACTTTTTAAGCAGAGTTGTTTTGAGATGGATGATATCAAAGTAGCAAAACATGATGAAAATACTATACTCGTCGAGTTTGGTGGTGCTGATGCGGCTTTGCTTATAGGCAAAGAAGGCTATAGATACAAAGCTCTCTCGTATTTCTTATATAATTGGATTAATATAAAATATGGTGCAAATATTCGCTTGGAGATAGCAGAATTTCTAAGAAATCAAGAAGAGATGATAAGTAAATATCTTGTTCCTGTGATTGAGAGAGTAACTAGCAATGGCAGAGGTCAAACAAAAGTTCTTGATGGTGTTTTGATTAAAATTGCGCTTGAAAAACTAAGAATTGAATTTCCTGAGAAGTATGTTGGTATAAAATCAGCAAGATCAGGAGGAAGATTTATCGTCATAAATGACTTTAATAGGAAAACAAAATAGA
>JALUMJ010000111.1 GCA_027040375.1 Campylobacteraceae bacterium | reverse complement strand
TTACAGCTCCACTTCCAGCTTGCACCAAAAGAGAATCACTGTGCCCATGATAACATCCTTCAAACTTTACTATGTCATCACGATTGGTATATCCTCTTGCTAGCCTGATGGCACTCATGACAGCTTCTGTCCCGCTACTTACAAAACGGATTTTGTCAATAGGCTTAAATAAATCACAAATTTTCTTTGCTAATTTTGTTTCAACTTTAGTCGGAGCGCCAAAACTCAAACCTTTTTTTACTGACTTAATCACAGCTTTTTGTATGTCTTTATCACAATGACCAAATATAAGTGGTCCCCAGCTTTGCACAAAATCTACATATTTATTACCGTCCACATCTATAAGATATGCACCTTTACCTTTTTTGATAAAAATCGGAGTTCCGCCCACACTTTTAAATGCACGAACTGGTGAGTCAACGCCACCTGGAATCACTTTTTTTGCTTTGCTAAAAGCAATTTTGCTCTTTTGTGTGTACATAATTTTTCCTTTTTGTATTAAAAATAGTATCATACATAAAGTAAATAGTAAATTAAAATTCTTATAAATATATGATATAATAACAAGAAATATATAAATATAGATAGGATTTGGTATTGAATAAAAAAATAGGTTTTATAGAGGCATTTAGCATAGGTGTAGGTGGTATGGTAGGTGGTGGCATTTTTGCTGTTTTGGGACTAACTATAGAGCTCTCAAAAGGAGGTGCTCCATTTGCTTTTGCTGTTGCAGGGTTGATTGCGCTTGTCACTGTTTATTCTTATGTTAAACTATCATTAAGATACCCAAGTGAAGGCGGAACCATAGAATTTATAGTTCAAGCTTATGGAAATGGAATCTTTTCGGCATTAGTGAATACCATAATGTTATTTAGCTATGTGATTATGCTGGCACTTTATGCTTTTGCTTTTGGAAGTTATGGCTCCGCATTATTTACAGGAAGCGATATTGATTGGTTACATAAAATGCTCTCTTCGAGTATAATCATAGCTTTTGTACTTGTTAATTTGCTCGGTGCTTTTATGACAGGAAAGGCAGAAGATATCATGGTATTTATAAAATTAGCCATACTACTTATCTTCAGTGTAGTTGGATACTTCAGTATTGATTGGGGACATTTGGCTTTATCACAATGGACACCGTTACCATCTGTTATGTCTGGTGGTTTTATGATTTTTTTAGCATACGAAGGATTTGAATTAATAGCAAATACCGCTAGGGACATCAAAGAACCAGAAAAAAACCTTCCTAGAGCATACTATGCTTCTGTTATTTTTGTAATTATATTATATATCTTAATATCTGCTGTAGCTGTTGGAAATTTGAGCTTTATTGAAGCGCAAAATGCCAAGGATTATGTTTTGGCAAAAGCAGCGGAGCCATTTTTTGGGCATATAGGCTTTATTATCATAGGCGTAGCTGCTTTGTTATCAACGGCATCTGCGATAAATGCAACAATTTATGGCGGTGGCAGGACAGCATACCTCATCGCTAAGTTAGGGGAATTGCCAGATAGCTTGGAAAAAAAGATCAAACACGGTTTTGAAGGCATGATTATCATAGGACTTCTTAGTATCGTATTTACTACTCTATTTGACTTGAAAAATATCTCTGTCGCAGGTAGCTTGGGATTTCTAATCATATTTGCACTAGTAAATGTAGCAAACTTCAAGTTACACAATGAGACCAAAGGCAATCGAATAATATCTGGTTTTGGGGCACTACTATGTTCTGGCGCCATCATAACATTGATAAGCCATACCCTTATATACTCCCCAAAATCTCTTCTTACTAGTGGAATACTACTAGTTACAGTAGGAATTTTTACTATTTTTTACAACTTATTGAAAAAAAAGGGCAATTTTATCTCAAATTATATAGATAAAAGACTTGAAAGGCACGAAAAGAGAATGGATAGAAAAGCAAAAGTAAAGTAAAGGTTCTCTTATATCTCCTTCATGATTTTTCTAACCTCATCAAGTAGTCTTACTGAAGCATCAATCTCTACTTTTCTTATCGCAATACTCTCTATATTTGCACCTATTGGGATACCTTTGTCTTTTCCATACTTATATAATGCTTTAAAATTTGTCGTAGAAGTTTTTACTGATTCTTCTAAAATATCTTGTGAATTTACCAATTTTTTTTCCAAATTAGGTGCTATATGAACACCCAACCACTTCATAAATTCTAGTGTTTTTATAGACCCACAAGGTGCAAATGTAAATATGATAGGAACCATTTTTTTATCATTTTCTTTAGCATATGCCGCATAATCATC
>JALUMJ010000110.1 GCA_027040375.1 Campylobacteraceae bacterium | reverse complement strand
TTGCCATATCGTAAGATTTTTTACCTATAATCATAACTGTTTTATCCAATTCAATTCCAGCAAATTTATCACCTTCTATCCCATAACCCTCTTCTAAAACCAATTTTTGCACCACTGGTCTTGGCAACCCTTTAGAATTTATATCAGCACTAAAAACACCCAATACTTTTCCGCTCAATTTTTCACTCACTACGCAATCCTTAAATAATCATTAAAATATTGTATCTATTATAATATTTATTGGTTTAAAATTTGCAAAAATATACAAATTTTTTATCATATTTAAACCAATTAATCTTCTTTTTGACTTACTTGAAAAATTTAGCGCAACTTACATATTTACTTGTCATAATTCAAGTATTATTGAGCATATTTCAGATAGAATAATTGTTATGTATTTTGGGGAATATACAAAACTCAAGACTATACAAAAAAACTCCTAAGTGCAATACCAACCATAAAGGACTAAAAAAAGATGGATAAAACAGTAGAAGAAAAAAAGATTTTATCTTATATATTGGATTATAAAGAGTGGGGGATATTTTTTAAAAGATTTTTTCTACTTATAATTTTAGCGATTATAGCATTTGTACTATGGTTTTTTCCTATCAGCCTTGCTGTAGCGCCATTTTATAGTATCACAACTGATAAAACTCCTGTTATTAAAACATATCCAAAACTTGTAGGACTTACTACGACTGATGCCTTAAAAAGTGGATTACAGCACTTACTAGATGAGG
Organism: Campylobacteraceae bacterium; assembly: GCA_027040375.1. Lineage (GTDB taxonomy): Bacteria > Campylobacterota > Campylobacteria > Campylobacterales > Sulfurospirillaceae > JAADIZ01. The sequence continues at coordinate 1,554 of JALUMJ010000110.1, read as the reverse complement.
GTTTGGTCACAAACTTTGTAGGTGTTAGAACTTGGATTGACAACAAATACTATGAACAAGTAGGCGAAATAGAGATGTATAGAATCGGGCTTTATACTCTCGAAAATAATCTTGCGAGAAATCGAGGAACTGGTGGGGCAAATGAACATATCGTTCAAGCTCGTTCCGATGTATATGCTGATTTTAGAATTCCTGTATTTACTAGCTACAGCACAAGAGTTAAAGAAGCTATAACAAATATAAACATTTATCTACAACAGTTGAAAGAAGATCAAAACAAAGATATGAGCAAAAAAAGAGCTGTTTTTATAGTTAATTCCGATAATCTGGCCGTAGCACTTGACAGACTTAAGCAGCAACTGCAAACAAACTTGATGCTAAAAACCAAATTTACAACTCAAGATGATAAGTTTTATCGCATAAAAGGCAATTTGATAGCTATGTATTACATACTAAAAGGCATCGATTTTGATTTTAAAGATAAAATGATAGACAAAACTACTTATGAAGAAAATTTCAAACCAATGATGGAGTTGTTAAGAAAAGCGATTGCTCAAAACCATATAGTTATACTTGAATCACTTGGGCATCTTTCAAAACTTGTTAAAGATGCAAGTTTGATTTCGCAAAAAATGGCAGAATTAAGAGATAAATTGAGGAATGGATAATGAAAATAATAATATCATACTGCATAGTGTGAAACTATTTGCCACAAGCTTCCCGTGCGGAAGAAGAGATAAAAGCAGCATTTAGCGAGGCACATGTAACTTTAGTTCCAGGTGAGAGAGGAGCCTTTGATATAAGTTTGGATGGAAAATTGATTTTTTCTAAACTTTTAAAGGTGGGTACTTATATAGAAAGATTTCCAGATTCAGGAGAATTAGTTAAACTCATAAACAAAAATTTATGCTAGATAAAAAGTTGTTGCGTGCATCCTTTTGCGAACTTATTAAAAAGATAACACCTCAATCACTTATCAGCCAACAATGCAGTTTTGAAGATGGTGTTTTAAATATACAAAACTCTAAAATTAACCTTGTAAATTACAAAAATATATATCTTTTTGGCTCGGGAAAAGCTGTATTGCCAATGGCAGAAGCTATGCTAAATTTGTTAGAAAATAAAATTATAAAAACTCTATTAGTGGGTGCTTATGAAAATAATCTTAACTTAAAAAATACTACATATATAAAAAGTTCTCATCCATTGCCAACTCAAATAAGTTTTGAAGCAGCAAAAAAATTAAAGCAAGAATTAGAAAGCTTAGGAAATGATGATTTTTTTATCTACTTGCTATCTGGTGGTTCTTCTTCTTTGCTTGAATTGCCGCAAATCGGCATAACGCTAAAAGAATTGCAAGAGACAACAAAAGTGATGTTGGAAAGTGCTATGCCTATTGAAAAGATGAACTGTGTGAGAAAACATTTGTCACAAATTAAAGGCGGAAAACTAGTAAAAAATGTAAAAGCAAAAGGTATCGTTTTAGTTTTAAGTGATGTTCTTAGCAATAATCTGCAAGATATAGGCTCTGCTCCACTATTGTTTGACGATACA
>JALUMJ010000109.1 GCA_027040375.1 Campylobacteraceae bacterium | reverse complement strand
ACAGCTGACCAAAAAGCATCTATAAGCTTTACTCCTTGGCAAGATTTAAAAGGAATCATTGTTCCAAATGGTTTACATTTTACAAGATGTCATGGTGGAGTTGTAGATATCAATCCATTGGAATGGAGATTGTTGATACACGGTCTTGTAGATAGAGAAGTTGTTCTTACTCTAGAAGACATAAAAAGATATCCAAGCATCAGTGTTGTCCACTCTTTTGAGTGTGCCGCAAACAATGGTATGGAGTACAGAGGACCTGGTATAAACTCGCTTCAAGCAACACATGGGATGTTGTCTTGTTCTGAATGGACTGGTGTTCCTTTGAAAGTCATACTTGAAGATATAGGACTAAAACCAGGTGCTAAGTGGATGTTCCCTGAAGGCTCAGACCCTGCAGGTGTCGGAAGAAGTGTGCCTATAGAGAAAGTTTTAGATGACGCAATGCTTGTATATGCTATGAACGGCGAAGCACTAAGACCTGAGCAAGGATATCCTGTTAGACTGTTTCTTCCGGGTTGGGAAGGTGCTATTCAAGTCAAGTGGCTGAAAAGATTGAAATTTGATACAAAATCTTGGATGGTTAGAGAAGAGAGCACAAAATACACAATGCTTGAATATGATGGACACGCCAAGATGTATAATTGGGCCATGGAAGCCAACTCTGTTATAACCGCACCTTGCCCTGAGAGAAATTTAAAAGGTGTCAAAAAAGGTCCTATTGTAGTACAAGGTATAGCTTGGTCTGGAAAAGGTACCATCACTCATGTTGATGTTTCAACTGATGGCGGAAAAAATTGGAGAGAAGCTAAGTTTACAAGCCTAGTACTTCCAAAAGCTGTTACAAGATTTGAAATTGAAATAGAGTGGGATGGAAAGCCCATGATGTTACAAAGCCGTTCAACTGACGACACAGGATATACTCAACCAACTGCAAAACAATTAGTTGCTGCAAGAGGAAAAGAAGCAGTATATCACAGAAACGCGATTCAAACATGGGAAGTAAAAAGCAATGGGGAGGTAAATGATGTACATATTTATGCGTAATCTAATACTAATACTAAGTTCATTTGCATTGGTTTCAAATTTGAGTGCTGCAAAGTTAAACTATACTCCAGCGAATCCAGATAAATATCCATATTCAAGTGTGGCAAAAGACAAAAATGGAAATAAAACAAATGTTGATGGCGCAATACTAAGAAAAACTTATATCAAAGTCACTGAGACTTACAAATCACCAATAAGTGGAAAAAATCACAATTTTGGTAAAAAAGCATCTAAGGCCACTTTAAAAGCTTGGAATACAGATGTTAGACCTGATGGAAAAGGTTTACCAAGTGGTAAAATGAGCGTTGAGCAAGGAGCACAGGTATTTAGTGCAAAATGTGCTGTATGCCACGGTGACTTTGGTGAAGGTGTAGATAGATTCCCAGTTTTAGCTGGTGGAGTTGGTACTTTAAAATTACATCCAAAGACTGGTGGAGATCCAAAACCACTTAAAACATTAGGCAGTTATGCTCCATATATCGCACCATTCTTCTGGTATATCCAAACAGCTATGCCTCTTTCAGCTCCAAAATCACTTAGCAATAGCCAAGTATATGGAATACTAGGATATTTGCTTCAATTAAGTGAAATTCAAGTTAATGGGAAAGATATAGAAGACGACACCATTATAAATAGAGATTTTATAAAAGCAGTTCATATGCCAAATGAAAAAGGTTTTGAGTATAACAATCTAAGAAAAGCTGACACTCACAATACAAGATGTATGAAAAACTGTATTGATCCTTCAAAGATGGTAGTTATGCATATCAAAACAGATGCCACTGTAGTTGAGCCGCCATTTGGCAAGGAAAGATATTACTTTGGTAAAAATTATAGCAGAACAGTAGAAGCAAAATACCCAAATCACACTCAAAAACTTTCAAAAGATGATGGAATCGGAAAAAGTATATATGAAAATACTTGTGCAGGATGCCACAAATCAGGTGTAGCAGGTGCTCCAAAGCTTGGAAATAAAGCTGACTGGGCTCATGTTAGAAAAGAGGATGTAAAAGATGTATTTGAACACGCTTTAAAAGGTTTTAATGCTATGCCTCCAAAAGGTGGAGATATGTCACTTAAAGATGAAGATGTTAAGAGTACAGTCAAGTATATGCTTGAAAAAAGTAAATAATCTTATAAAGGAGAAAAGATGATAAATGTTAAAAAACTATTAGCGTTAGTTATCGTTGGCACATTTAGTGCAACAGTGGCTAATGCTGCCAGCAATGAAGCTTTGATCAAAGAGGGTCGAAAAGTGTTTGTAACAAAAAAGCTTGGTAATTGCTTGGCTTGTCATGCTGTGCAAGGTGATCCAAGCATACCGCAAACGGGCACTATTGGTCCAAAACTTGCTAATCTTGATACTTATCCAAAAGAGTATATATTTAATAAAATATGGAATCCAAATAAAACTGTTCCAGACAGTGTGATGCCACCTCAAGGAAAAAGTCATAAGATATCAAAGCATCAAATAGATGCACTTGTAGCATATCTACAAGCAACAACAAAATCAAAATAAAAAGGAAAATAAATTATGAAAAGAAGAAATTTTTTAGGATTAGGTTTTACAACAATGGCAGTAACTGCGCTTCAAACAGTAGGAAGTGCTAGTATATTTTCAGAACATCCAAAAGCTTTTATGGCAACTACGGGTGATGCTGCACTAGAAGATGCCTATGGAACTACAAGTGCTATGAAAGATGACAAAGCAAAATTAAAGCTTCCAGATATCGCAGAAAATGGCGGAGCAGTGCCTGTGACAGTCTCCACAAGTCTTAGTAATGCAAAGACTATGACACTAATCATAGATGGCAATCCACATCCACTTGCAGTTACTTGGGAATTGAGTGAAGGAACTATTCCAAAATTTTCAACACGAATTAAAATGAGAAAAACTGGAAATGTAAGATTGATAGTGGAAGATGCAAATGGTAAGTTACATGTAGCAACAAAACAAGTCAAAGTAACAGTTGGCGGATGTGGTGGTTGATACCAGCAAAATAAATAATACAAAACAAGATGACAGCTAGATAAGTTCAAGCCGATAGGCTTAGCTTTAGTAGAGCGTGAATTTTTTAAGAGCTTTGCTCTTGAAAGAGATGATAATTAATAAAATAAATTTAGGAGAAATAAAATGGGAATAAAAGCAATAGCAAAAGTTAAACATGATATAGCAACAGTAAAATTACTTGTAAAACATCCAATGGCATCAGGTAAGATAGGTGGCGGAAAAGGGGAAGCAAAATATATAAATCATCTGACAGTAAAGCATGGTGGAAGAGTTGTGTATGATATGTATCCAACATCAGCAGTATCAAAAAATCCATATATCAAATTTGCATTTAAAGGTGCAAAAAAAGGTGATACTATAACAGTATGGTGGCAAGACAATACAGGAAAGAGTGAGAAAAAAGATATAAAATTAAAGTAAAAACATTATATTTTAACGAAGGAGATAATATGTTAAAAAAATTGATCAAAATTGCTACTATATCTATGATAAGTAGTACTATCGTCTTTGCTGCAAACTTTAATGCTCAAGCAGAAAAAGACAGAAAAGCATTTGTGAATTATTTCTTGAAGAAGTTTGAAAATCCTATTGCAAACAGGGCAAAATATTTTCCATATGTACCTGTAGCAGAATTGAAAAAAAACTATATATATCCACTTAAATTTCAAGATTTTCAAGATGGCCCTATGAGTTGGTACAGACCCGCAAAAGAGCAATTTGCAGAGATAAATGATTTTCCACCATATGAGATACCTCTTGATGATGGAAAAGAGTTATTCAAAAAACCTTTTGCAAATGGAAAAACATACTCAAGTTGTTTTCCAAATCCAGCTATAAAACAAAATTATCCATATTATGATGTGCATAGAGATGAAATAGTTACTATCGGGATGGCAATAAATGAGTGTAGAGTTATAAATGGAGAAAAACCGTTGAAATATGGCAAGGGCGATATTGCAAAAGTAATAGCTTATCTTGCTGATAAATCAAGAGGCCAGAAGATAGATATTAAAATACCAAGTGCTAATGCTGCTAAAGCATACGAAGCTGGTAAAAAACTTTTTTATAAGCAAAGAGGGTATTTAAGTATCAGTTGTAATGAATGTCATGTTCAAAGCACGGGCAAAAGAATCAGAGCTGAAGCTTTAAGTCCAGCGCTTGGCTCTACTACGGAAATGCCTGTTTATAGATTAAAATGGGGTGGCCTTGGAACACTTCAGAGAAGATTAGTCGGTTGTATCAAAGACACAGGTAGTGAAAAACCAAAAATGCAAAGCAAGCCGGTAAAAGAGTTAGCATACTTCTTGACATATATGTCAAATGGTATGAAGCTTAATGGCCCAGACACAAGAAAGTAAAGGATAAAATATGAAAAGATTACTTTTAATAAGCACAATAACAGTAGCATTTTTAGCAGGTTGCGCGATGAATAATCCAAGTGCGACGAATAGTGTTGATAGTGCCATAGCAAATGCGCAAGCAAAATACAACAAGGCACATAGCGAAATGGTTGCTTGGGGTATGACTAAAAAAACGATTAAAAAAGCAAAGGCACTAGCTAAAACTAATCCAACAAAAGCAATAGCGTTGGCAAATGAAGCAGCATATGAAGCAGATACTGCGTTAGCACAATCCAAAGAATATGAAAAAACTTGGCGTGCCCAAGTTCCTAAGTAAAGAAGGTAGATAATGAGTTCATTAAATAGAAGAGAATTTTTATATATGATGTCTGTTTTAGGGGCATCATCTTTGTATGCAAAATCACACAAAAGACTTTTTGATGTAAAAAGTGTTGATGATTATTATAAAATACAAAATTTTGGAAATGCAAGATTTTTACATATGACAGATTGTCATGCACAATTGATGCCTATTCACTTTAGAGAACCAAGTGTAAATCTAGGTTTCGATTCAAATTTTGGCAAGCCTCCACATATAGTTGGAAGCCACTTTTTGAAACATTATGGTATAGATGAAAACAGCAGAGCTGGTTTTTCTATGACTTGTATGAATTATGTTGAAAATGCACATAGATACCATAGAGTTGGTGGATTTGCTCATATTAAAACTTTGACTGACCATCTAAGAGGCAATTTTGGAAAAGATAGAACTCTGTTTTTAGATGGTGGTGATACTTGGCAAGGAAGTGCAACTTCTCTTTACACTAGAGGTAAAGATATGGTGGAAGCTATCAATATACTAGGTGTTGATGTTTGTACTGGCCACTGGGAATTTACATACAAAGAAAAAGAGATTTTGGCAAACATAAAAGCTCTAAAAGCTGATTTTGTTGCCCAAAATGTTTTCGTAAAAGATGAAGCACTAATGAATGGTGCAGAAGCTTACAACGAAGACACAGGACGAGCTTTTAAGCCATATGTGATGAAACAGATGGGTGGAAATAATATAGCAGTTATCGGTCAAGCTTTCCCTTATACAACTATCGCAAATCCGCAGAGATTTATCCCTGATTGGTCATTTGGTATTAAGCCAGATGAGATGCAAGAGTTGGTTGATCAAATAAGAACAAAAGAGAAGCCTGATGCAGTAGTTGTGATTTCTCATAATGGTCTTGATGTAGATAAAAAGATGGCAGCAGTTGTTAGTGGTATAGATTTTATCTTCGGCGGTCATACACATGACGCTGTTCCAGAGGCAATACCAGTTAAAAACACAAAAGGTACAACGCATGTTATAAACTCTGGCTCAAACGGTAAGTTTATAGGCGTACTTGATCTTGATATAAAAGATAAAAAAGTAAGAGACTTTAGATTTACTCTTATGCCAGTATTTTCTGACTTATTGCCAGAAGATCCTGAGATGAAAAAATACATCGATGGCGTTAGAGCACCATTCTTAGCGAAATTAACTAAGCCTTTGGCTACAACAGATAATTTACTCTACAGAAGAGGTAACTTTAATGGTACATTTGATCAGATTATCTGTGACGCACTTCGTGAAGTTAAGGGTGCAGATATATCTATGAGCCCTGGTTTTAGATGGGGAACTTCAGTTCTTCCAGGAGAAGCAATCACATTTGATGACCTTATGAATCATACATCTATGACATATCCTGAAACTTATGTTAGAGAAGTCAAAGGGACTGATATTCATAATATCTTAGAAGATGTTGCTGATAACTTGTTTAACAAAGATCCATTCTTGCAACAAGGTGGAGATATGGTAAGAACAGGTGGCCTTTCATATACTATTGACCCTATGAAAGACATCGGAAAAAGGATTACTAATCTTCAGTTAAGCTCAGGAGAGCAGATAGATGCAAACAGAAAGTATAAACTTGCTGGTTGGTCAACTGTTAATAGTGCTTCAAAAGGTGAGCCTGTATGGGAAACTGTTGAGACATATCTTGGTGCTCACAAGCATATCAAAAATATGAAACTTGAGACTCCAGATATTATAGGTGTTAAAAATAATCCAGGTATCGAATTATCACTTTATAAAAAATAACTTTATTTAGCAAGGCTTTTGCCTTGCTAAATTATGGAGCTACTATGAACAAAATAATACTACTTTCAATCTTGCCAATTTTTTTATTTGCGAATTTTTTTGACTTTAAACCAGTGAAAATTACCAAAGATATAACATGCTTTATCGGAGATTATAATCCTGTTTTAAAAGCAAATCAAGGGTTTGTCTCAAATGTCTGCTATGTAGATATGGGAAATTTTCTAGTTTTAATCGATGCAAGTGCTACATACAACTTTGCAAAAGAATTAGATGCTTTTATAAAAAAATCCACAAATAAGAAAATCAAATTTGTAGTAATAACAAATTATCACGATGATAGGCTCCTTGGTGCTTCATATTTCAAAGAAAAAGGCGTGAAAATAGTTGGGGCTGGCAATATGCCACAGATGATTAAGGAGCACGCAAGCAAATACGATAGAGTGCTAAAAAAATTGCCAAAAAATCTCACCAAGAATACAAAAGTTGTAACACCAGATGTCTTAGTTGAAAAAGAGTTGGAGATAAAAGGTAGCAAAAAATCAATATATGTCTTAAAGCCAAGTGCGGGAACTCAGTCTGCTGTTGACATTATAGTATATGATAAAAAAGATAGTTTTATATTTGCTGGTAATACTATTTTTAATGGAAGATTTGTAAATTATGCAACTGATAGCGATATGGACGGATGGATAAAAGCTTTGAAATTCATTAAAGATAAACATGCAAAATATGTGATGGGCGGGCATGGAACAAGATTTGATAGCAAATCATATGAGCCAACTTTAGAGTATTTGCAAATGCTAAAAAAACAGATGCAAAAAGCGCATGTTGACGATATAGACCCAACCGACATGGAAAAATATGTCCATACAGATAAATTTAAAAAAATTCCACACTATAATGAACTGTACCTAAGAAATGCACGACATTATCTCGATCAATTAGAGTGGCAATAAAGGAAAAAAATGAAAAAATTACTACTTATTTTACTTATGAGTGCTTTTGCTTTTGGTGCGATAAATTTCGCTAAACCAGCTCCATCTTTTGATAATCCTAGAAAATGGCTCATAAGAGTAAATAGCAGTGAAACCACCAAATTAAATCATATACTAAATGCCATGAACAATGTCTTAAAAGGCTATCCTGAAGAAGCTTTGCAGATTGAGGTAGTATTTTATGCAAATGGCATAAGAGCTGCAAGGAAAGATTATAATAAAAAAATTCTGACTCGAATCAAATCATTAATGGTATATGATAATATCAAATTTTTGGTGTGCAAAAATACTATGGATACAATGAGTTGGAAGAAAAAAGATTTTATCGGTGGTGTTAGTTATGTTCAAATAGGTATAGCCGAAGCCATAGAGAAGATTGCTGATGGGTGGATTGATGTCTCACCTTACTAAGGAAAGTATGTGTAAAACTCTAGTTATATTAGTTTTATTGGTGTTTGGCACTAATCTAAATGCTGATTATGAAATAGGCAAAAAGATTTTTAAGCACAAATGTTCATCTTGCCACTTTCCAAGAATTTCTGGTGAAATATTAAAAAAGAATTTTTACGAGAAAAATAATACCCTTTTAAATTTAAGCGCACCAACAGTGAATATGTTAGCATTTTTTCTAACAAGAGCACCAGAACATATCGGAGATTCGAGTGACCCTGAAATGCAAAAACTAGAAGTTGCAGAATTTATGAAAGATTATCTCTATCACCCTAAAAGAAAAAATAGTATAGTAGAGAGCAAATTTTTAAAATTTTTTACTACAAAAAAAAGCATGGAAGGGAAAGTAAGCGAAGAAGAGATTGACAATATAGCGGACTTTCTTGTAGAGTACAAAAAAAGAAGAGTGGTAAGTGTTGAAAAATCAATGTTAAAACACATGAACACTAAACAACTAATACAAACAGCAAAGAGAGAAAACAAAATACTCATAGTCGAGGCTATATCAAAAACTTGTTATTATTGTAAAAAGATGGATAAAGAAGTTTTGTCGCTACCTGTCGTTAAAGATGCAATTTTTAAGAATTTTATATATATAAAAGTAGATATCGATAAAACAAAACTACCTCTAGGACTTGACAAGCACTACAAACAAATGACACCAACATTTTTTACTCTAAGTCCAAATGGAAAATTTAAGCACATGTATCCTGGAGCGTGGACGAAAGATGATTTTTTGCTAATTTTAAAAGAAAATCTTAAAAAATAATATAGTTCCTTTGATTTATTAGAGGTGAAGATTTATGCAAATTGTTGCAAAAACCTTCAAACCTCTAAATTGGTTTGACTAATTTCCTATTTTATCAATAATACTCTCCCTAATCTTGTCCAAATCCCCATGCTCGACATCTAAAGTATCTATGAAACTCTTCGCATTTGGATCACGACTCAAGAGAGTCGAGACATATCTCATATCTGTGATAGCTTCTCTATAGCCTTCCCACTGGATAGTAGGTACGAAACCTTTGCCACTGCCATCTGCATTGGTAGTAGGGTAGGTAAATGCCTCTTCTCTATGGTTTGTCT
>JALUMJ010000108.1 GCA_027040375.1 Campylobacteraceae bacterium | reverse complement strand
ATATCCATAAAAGTGCTGTTATAGAAGATGGCGCAAAGATAGGAGCAAATGTAAAAATTGCTGCAAATGCACATATATCTTCGAAAGCTGTTTTGAAGGACGGTGTAGAAGTTATGCAAGGAGCGGGTATTTATGGTGATTGCGTTATCGGCGAGGGAACAAAGATATTTCCTTATGCGATAATTGGCATGCCACCCCAAGACATAGGTTATAAAAGTGAAGATGATGTAAAAGTAAGAATCGGTAAAAATAATATTTTACGAGAGTTCGTGACAGTTAATGCCGGCACACTGCATGGCGGTGGAACGACTAGGATAGGAGATGATTGCTTTATCATGATTTACTCTCATATCGCTCATGATTGCCAAGTTGGAGACCATGTCATCATGGCAAATAATGCCACGCTTGCTGGTCATGTAGAAGTTGGAAGTTATACTGTGATTGGCGGTATGACACCGATTCATCAGTTTGTGCATATTGGTGAGGGTTGTATGATAGGTGGAGCTAGTGCCATTAGTCAAGATATACCACCTTTTTGTATGGCTGAAGGAAATCGGGCAGTTGTAAAGGGCTTAAATGCAGTTGGTATCAAAAGAAGATTTGAAAAAGCAGATATAAGAGCTTTGCAAAGCTCATTTAGAAAACTTTTTAGATCAAATAAGCCTATAAAAGATGTAGCAAATGAATTGCTACAAAATGAAGAAAATGAAAAAGTAAAACAGATGTGCAAATTTATATTAGAAACTAAAAGAGGCATACCTTATGAGAGGAAAAATTAAATGACAAAAAGAGAATGTAGCTTTTGCGGAACCAAAGAGAGTAGTGATACTCGTTTGATTGCAGGTGAAAAAGTTTTTATCTGCGAGCATTGTGTGATATCTGCATATAAAATATTTTTTGGTGAAGAAGAAATTGGGGAAAAGCAAGAGAAAAAATTAGATTATGAAATGTTAATTCCAAAAGAGTTGACAAATGCATTAGACCAGTTTGTAGTTGGTCAAAATAGAGCTAAAAAAATATTTTCAGTTGGCGTTTATAATCACTACAAAAGAATTTTCAAAAATGATGCGGTTAAAAATGATGATACAGAAATCTCAAAATCAAATATCTTGTTAGTAGGTCCTACAGGAAGTGGAAAAACATTGATGGCACAAACTTTGTCAAAGTTTTTAGATGTTCCTTTGGCAATTACTGATGCGACAAGTTTGACTGAAGCTGGTTATGTTGGTGAAGATGTTGAAAATATACTAACAAAGCTACTTCAAGCAGCTGATGGTGATGTGAAAAGAGCAGAACAAGGCATCGTATTTATAGATGAGATAGATAAAATTGCAAGGATGAGTGAAAACCGTTCGATTACAAGGGATGTAAGTGGAGAAGGTGTTCAGCAAGCTCTTTTAAAGTTGATAGAAGGAAGTGTTGTAAATATTCCACCAAAGGGCGGAAGAAAACATCCAAATCAAGAGTTTATACAGATTGATACTTCTGGAATTTTATTTGTTTGTGGCGGTGCATTTGATGGTTTGGAAGATATCATAAAAAGAAGAGTCGGTAAGAATGTTTTAGGTTTTGGACAAGAAAAAAGAGCCAAAAGCGAAGATTGGAAGTTGATAGATATGGTTGAGCCTGATGATTTGGTTCATTTTGGGCTTATTCCTGAATTAGTTGGTCGCTTACATGTACTAGCAACACTCAATGAAATCACTCAAGAAGATATGGTGAAAATTTTAACAGAGCCTAAAAATTCTATCTTTAAACAATACAAAAAACTTTTTGCGATAGATGGTGCTGAATTGACATTTGAAAAAGAGGCTTTAGAAGAAGTTGCAAAATTAGCGATAAAAAGAAAAACAGGTGCAAGAGGCTTGAGAGCTATCATGGAAGAAACGATGATAGATGTTATGTATGAACTTCCAGAGCTTGAGGGTTATGAGATAGTTATAACAAAAGATGTAGTAGTTGATGGTGCTAAGCCATTATTTATAAAAAAAGAGAAAAAAAGCGCATAGAGCGACAGTAAAGGTTAGTGAATGATTCTTGATCAGTTAATAGGATTTTTTTCAAGTGATATGAGTATCGACTTGGGAACGGCAAATACATTGGTATTGCTAAAAGGTAAAGGTATCATCATAAATGAACCTTCAGTTGTGGCATTGCAACGAACAAAGAATGGCAAAGATAGAATCTTAGCTGTTGGTAAAGAAGCTAAAAATATGGTTGGTAAAACGCCTGGTGATATCCAAGCGATTCGACCTATGCGAGATGGCGTGATAGCTGATTTTGATATGACTGAAAAGATGATTAGGTATTTTATAGAAAAAGCACACAAAAGAAAGAGTTTTTTAAGACCTCGTATCATCATCTGTGTTCCTTATGGACTTACTCAGGTTGAACGAAAAGCTGTTAGGGAGTCTGCCATGAGTGCAGGGGCGAGAGAAGTATTTTTAATAGAAGAGCCTATGGCAGCAGCTATCGGAGCAAATCTTCCTATTAGGGAGCCCGAGGGTAGTTTAGTTGTTGATATTGGTGGCGGTACTACTGAGATAGGTGTTGTGTCTCTTGGAGGATTGGTTATTAGTAAGTCAATAAGAACAGCTGGCGATAAGATAGATATGGCTATTGTTGATTATGTAAAGAAAAAATTTAACCTTCTTATAGGTGAACGAACTGGCGAAGATATAAAGATTGAGATAGGAACTGCAATTTCAATGGAAGAACCATTGAGTGCTATAGTAAAAGGAAGAGATCAAGTTAGCGGGCTTTTAAGCCGGATTGAGCTGACTAGCGAAGATGTTAGAGATGCTATCAAAGAGCCTCTTAAAGAGATTGCTGATGCATTGAAAGATGTGCTTGAAATCATGCCCCCAGATTTAGCTGGAGATATCGTTGACAATGGTGTTGTTTTAACTGGCGGCGGAGCTTTGATTAGAGGTATTGACAAATATCTAGGGGATATAGTAAAATTACCAGTTTTTGTGGCAGAAGATCCGCTTTTAGCCGTTGCTAAAGGAACAGGAAGAGCCTTAGAAGAGATAGAATTACTTCAACACTTGGCAAATGAATAAGATAAAACTATTAGCAGTTTTATTTCTGATGGTTTTTGTTTCCGTTAGATATACCGAAATTGGAAGAGGATATGTTGTTGGATTTAACAATTTTATCCTCTCTAAATATTTAAATACTAAAAAAACAATTAATGACAAGATTGATGAGCACTTCTCTCAAAAAAAGATGATTGTAAAGCTACGAGATGAAAATAAAAAACTAGAAAAATCTGCTCTATTATCTATAGCCTTTGCTGGTAAATTAAATGACTTATTAAGAGACAATAATATGTCTCTCTATAAGCCAAATGTCAAACTTATACAAGCTATATCTTATTGTAAATTAAACGATTACAATAAGATATGGCTTGATTTTAAAGACTTTAATAAAAGTAAAATTTATGGTCTTTTGTATCAAGGGTACGGAGTCGGAATAGTTGTTCAAAAAGACACACATCCAGAGGGTTTGTTGCTTAAAGACCCAAATTCGATATTTTCAGTATATATAGGAGTTGATAAAATTCCTGGAGTTCTACAAGGTAATACAAAAGATATATTGGTCAAATATATTCCATTATGGATGAACCCTAAAATCGGGGATAAAGTGATTACTAGCGGTTTGGATGGTGTATTTTTTCAAGGTGCTAGAGTTGGAAAGGTAGCTAAAGTGATGAAAGAGGAATCTTCAAAAACTGTTATCGTTAAGCCATACATCGATTTACGAGTCCCTACATACTTACATGTAATAACAAAAAATTAAGGAAAGAGATGCCAAAGAGAAATGACATAAAAACTATATTGTTGATAGGTTCAGGCCCGATTGTTATCGGACAAGCTTGTGAGTTTGATTATTCTGGAACGCAAGCAGCAAAAACTTTGAAAGAGTTAGGTTATAGAGTAGTTTTGATAAACTCAAATCCAGCTACTATCATGACTGATCCTGAATTTGCACACAGAACTTATATAGAGCCTATAAACGAAGATATCATAACAAAAATAATTAAAAAAGAAAAAGTAGATGCAATTTTACCTACAATGGGCGGACAAACCGCGTTAAATATGGCTATGAGCATGTACGAAAAAGGCCTGTTAGAGGGCGTAGAATTTTTAGGTGCAAAACCTGAGGCGATAAAAAAAGGTGAAGATAGACAAGCTTTTAAGGAAGCCATGATTAAAATCGGCATGGATTTACCAAAGAGTAGATATGCTTATAACCAAGAAGAGGCTGAAAAGGCGGCTGAAGAGATTGGTTTTCCGCTGATAATAAGAGCCTCATACACGCTAGCAGGTGGAGGAAGTGGGGTTGCTTATAATATAGATGAATTTAAAGATTTAGCAAATATAGGCTTAGAAGCAAGCCCTATAAATGAGATACTTATAGAAGAATCATTGCTAGGTTGGAAAGAGTACGAGATGGAGGTTATACGAGATAGTC
Organism: Campylobacteraceae bacterium; assembly: GCA_027040375.1. Lineage (GTDB taxonomy): Bacteria > Campylobacterota > Campylobacteria > Campylobacterales > Sulfurospirillaceae > JAADIZ01. The sequence continues at coordinate 4,648 of JALUMJ010000108.1, read as the reverse complement.
ACGATAACTGCATCATCGTTTGCTCAATTGAAAATTTTGATCCGATGGGCGTGCATACGGGCGATAGTATCACGATAGCTCCTGCTTTAACACTCACAGATAAAGAGTACCAAAATATGAGAAATGCCTCATTTGCGATTTTGCGTGAAATTGGTGTAGATACTGGTGGAAGTAATGTGCAGTTTGCTCTAAACCCTAAAAACGGTAGGATGACAGTAATAGAGATGAACCCACGAGTAAGCAGAAGCAGCGCCCTAGCTTCAAAAGCAACTGGATATCCTATAGCAAAAGTAGCAACCCTGTTGGCTGTTGGTTTTAGTCTTGATGAAATTACAAATGACATAACAGGAACAGCGGCTAGTTTTGAGCCAGTTATTGACTATATCGTTACAAAAATACCTCGTTTTACATTTGAAAAGTTTCCTGTTGCTAACTCTACACTTACGACTGCCATGAAAAGTGTGGGCGAAGTGATGGCGATAGGAAGGACTTTTAAAGAATCATTTCAAAAAGCACTTTGCTCTTTAGAGACTGGGCTTAGTGGGTTTGATGAGATAAAATACGATGATGATAAACTAAAAAAAGAGATAAGACGACCAAATGAATTTAGAGTTCTTTGTGTCATGGAAGCACTTGGCAGGGGCTATAGTGTGGATGAGGTACATGATTTATGCAAGATTGACAAATGGTTTTTATATCAATTTGAGGATTTGGTAAAATTTGAGAAAAAGCTCGATATGTTTGCACTAAATGATGAAAATATACTAAGACTTGCAAAAACTTATGGTTTTTCAGATAAAAAAATAGCATGGCTTATCAATAAATATGACAACTTGGAATTAACCCAAAATGATATATATTTTGCAAGACAAAAACTCGGTATTAATCTTGAGTACAATGAAGTAGATACATGTGGAGCTGAGTTTAAAGCTCTCACACCTTATCTCTACTCTAGCACAAATATAACAAAATTACCAAAGAAAAAAGAAACACCTAAAACAGAAAAAAAAGTGATGATAATAGGTGGCGGCCCAAATAGGATAGGACAGGGAATTGAGTTTGATTATTGTTGTGTTCACGCTGCTTATGCGTTAAATGATATGGGCATAAAAACAATCATGTACAATTGTAACCCTGAAACTGTTTCAACCGACTATGATACAAGTGACATACTTTACTTTGAACCGATAGATTTTGAACATGTTAGAAGTGTAGTAGAAACTGAGCAACCAGATGGAATCATAGTTCATTTTGGAGGGCAAACACCTCTTAAAATCGCAAAAAGATTGACAGTCATCGGCGCTAAAATCATAGGCACAAGTGCAAGAGTCATAGACGAGGCAGAAGATAGAGAAAAATTTTCAGCTTTTATCAGCGCCAATGGTTTGCTTCAACCTAGAAATGATGTAGCTTCAAGCCAATTAGAAGCTATAGAAAAAGCAAAAGAGATAGGATATCCAGTTCTTGTTCGACCAAGTTATGTTTTAGGTGGACGAGCTATGAGAATAGTTTATAATGAGAGTGAACTTAGAACTTATATGGATGAGGCGGTTAGTGTCAGCAATAGCTCTCCTGTATTGCTTGACCAGTTTTTAGATAATGCAATCGAGCTTGATGTAGATGCAGTTTGTGATGGAAAAGATGTTTATCTAGGGGCCATCATGCAACATATCGAAGAGGCGGGAATTCATAGTGGCGATAGTGCTTGTTCACTTCCAACAGTGAGCGTTAGTAAAAGACTTATAAAAAAAGTGGAAGAACAAACTAAAAAAATAGCTTTAAATCTAGGTGTTGTAGGGCTTATGAATATACAATTTGCCATATATAAAGATGATATCTATATGATAGAGGTAAATCCAAGGGCTAGCCGAACTGTTCCTTTTGTTTCAAAAGCTACGGGAATTCCACTTGCAAAAGTAGCCACTAGAGTGATGTATCAAGGAGACTTAAAAGAGGCATTGAGTTTTTATGATACTTTTAAAGTGGTTTATGAAGAAGACGGAATATATAAAGCCAAAAACAGAGGACATGTAGCAGTAAAAGAGGCAGTTTTCCCTTTCAATAAACTTCAAGGTGCAGATCTTATCTTAGGACCCGAGATGAAATCAACTGGTGAAGTGATGGGTATAAGTGATAACTTTGCAACATCATTTGCAAAATCTCAAATAGCATCAAATAATGTTCTTCCAAAGAGTGGAACAGTTTTTATATCTCTTACGGACAATGACAAGTCATATGCTCAGGATTTAGGCAAGAAATTTGAAAATTTAGGTTTCCATATATTGGCAACTGGTGGAACAAATAAGATTTTAGAAGATGCGGGCGTTAAAAGCGAGTTTGTTTACAAGATAAGCGAGGGAAGACCAAATGTGGAAGATAAGTTAAAAAATGGCGATATAGATTTGGTTATAAATACAAGTGATAACAAGTCAAGTAAAGATGATGCCAAAAAAATTCGCCAATCAGTGCTGAGATTTAATATACCATACTTTACTACCATAGCAGCCGCAACTGTGGCAGCTCAAAGTTTAGCTTTTATCCAAGACAATAGCGCTTATGAGCCAAAAGCTTTACAAGATTATTTGAGATAACACAATGAATCCAGCAGTTATATATCTAGCTCAAACAGATACAACTGTTGGATTTTTATCACAAAACAGAGATGCACTCTTACATGTAAAGAAAAGAGATATAAAAAAAGAGTTTATAATTAGTGTAGATTCTTTTAAAACTCTCAAAAAATTTACTAGAGTTCCTCAAAAATACAAAAAATTTATAAGAAGAGCAAAAAAAACTACTATAGTTTATCCTAAAAATTTGGCTATTCGAGTGGTTAAAGATAAAGAGCATTTAAAATTTTTAAAAAAACTAAAATGGATATATTCGACTTCATCAAACCCTTCAGGGCAAGAGTTTAAAAGAGAATTTGCAAAAGAAAAAGCAGATGTGATTATCTATAATCAATTAGACTTTGATGAAAAAAAACCTTCAATGATAGTAAAATGTGCTAAAATATCAAAAAGGAGGCTGAGATGATATTTCGTTTAATCAATAGTTTTTTTATGGGATTCGCCTTTGTATCTTTGCTAGATTTTTTGTATTTTATAGGATTAAAATTGCACTATTTTGATTTTTATCATATAAGTGAGTATTTTAATGTCATTTTTATAGATAATCAAAATTTTTATCTTTTAATTCCAAGTTTTTTAATAGTTGGTTATTTGATGCTTTATTGTAAATTTTCCAAAATTTTTATTAAAATCTATATACTTTGTATAATCATCAGCATATCGGCATTGTATGAGCCGATTGGAAATTATCTAGCTAGAAGTGCTTTTATGAGCGAAAATCAAACTTTTGAAGTGGGCACTATAAAATTTACTGGAGACCTTCTGTATAAAGGAAGGAAAAATACTTATATATATAGAAAAGATTTATCTAAAACTATAAAAATTTTAAATAAAGATGTTAAAATATTGTGAAAAAAGGAGAAAACATGATAAAAATAAGATTTAATGCATTTTCATTTTTAAAACTAAAACTAAAAGAAAAAGGTATATTAACGCCTGATTTAAAAATGCAAATTAAAAAAGATATCTCTATAAATAAACTAATAGAGAGTTTAGGACTAAAAGAAGATGAAGTAGCTGTTGTATTTGTAAATCACAAGATATTGCCCAAAGAAACAATACTCAAAGATGGAGATAGAGTAGCTTTAGTTCCACCAAATGGTGTACCAAATCATGTGAGAGCTTATATCGGGGCTTAAGCGTTAATCAGTTTTTTAATTGCAAGAGAAGCGAGGGTTAAGCCAAAACTTCCAGTGACTCCGACGAAACTTCCTAGGTCTTTGCATCTAGGTGCTTCATCTGAGAAAACCACATCAAAATCACCCTTAAAGCCACTTTTTTTGAGTTCATATCTAAACTTTTTAGCTAGCCCATCACTATAAGTTTTCCAAACTGAAGTTATCTGTATCTTTGTTGGGTCAAGCTTTTTAGCACCACCAGTTGAGCTTATGAGTTTATGTGAGCATTTGTTTGCAAGGGCGACTTTAGCGCGCATATCATCTATGGCATCTATCACCAAATCGTATGGTTCAAAATCAAAATTATCTACCCACTGGGGAGTTGCTTTTGTATTTATGGCCTCAGTGCAATTATATTTTTTTTGCATCACTTCAACTTTTATCTTGTCAATGTTTTCACTTCCGATTTGTCTATTTTGATTTGTGATTTCAAATGTGTCAAAATCTACTATAGTAATATCTTGCACACCACTTCTATAAAGTGCATCTAAGCAAAATCCACCAACCCCACCAACCCCTAAAAGAAGGATTTTTGAATTTTGAATTTTCTCAAAATCATCTCCAAATAATGACTTGCATCTAGCAAATCTATCCATCATTTATCCAATCATTTAATTTCTCTATATCATCATGTGAAGTCATATCTAACTGAATCGGTGTGATAGAAACAAAACCATCAGCTATGGCACTTAAATCGCAATCTTTTGTCTTGTTTTCTTTATGTCTAAGAGCATGAGTTCCAAGCCAATAATACTCTTCCCCTCTTGGATTTCTGTGAAGCTGGGCATCATTTCCATAGATTCTGTATCCAGCTTTTGTGATTTTATAACCCTTAAATTC
>JALUMJ010000107.1 GCA_027040375.1 Campylobacteraceae bacterium | reverse complement strand
GATTTATGGCATGAGTGAAGTTGCAGGATTGATGGTTTTAGAAAAACAAAGAAATACATTTTTGATGGGTGGAAGCACAAAAGATTATAGTGAAAAAATGGCTGAAAATTTAGATGAATACATTAAATCCATGCTAAATGAAAGATATGCTGTTGTTAAAGAGAGACTAGAGATTTATCGCCAATGCATCGAGCGAATTGTTGTAGAGTTAAGAGAATATGAGACGATAAACGGAGACAAACTAAGAGAGATAATATCATCTTTTGAAAAAGAGTTTGATATGCCATCACTTATGCATGCAAAAGAAGAAGAAGATGAAAAATCAAAAGAAGAGAACAGTTAAATGTTAAGAGCACATACTACAACCGAATTGGTAGCGAAAGAAGGTTGGGGGTATGTGAGTGGACTATTTTTAATCTTTTTAATTTCTTATTTTTTAGATTTTCTTCCCTGGGTGTTTTTTTTCTTATTTGTTGGTTCCATATTTGCATTTCGTAATTTTGAGCGAATACCAGCAGAAGATGATAAGATGTCTTTGCTTTCACCAGTTGATGGCAAAATCAAAGATATAACGAAAGTAATATCAAAAAATGGAGCCGAATTTCTAAAAGTAGAAATCAGAAAAAATATATTAGATGCTTCTATGCTAAGATCTCCCATATCTGCAACTATCACAAATACAAAAAGAGTGCATGGGCTGTTTTTGCCTTGTGAAAATCCACTTTCAAATTTATTGAATGAAAAAGCAATTTTGACTCTAAAAACCAATGCTTCTACAATCATGCTAGTTATAAAATCTGGATTTTTTAGTAGAAAAATAGAGCTTTTCAAAAGCATAGGACCTCTGAAATTTGCTCAAAGATTTGGAATTTTATTAGACGGTAGTGTAGAATTACTTTTACCGATAGATGCTAGAGTTAAAGTTAGTATAGATGATAATGTGCGAGCAGGTGAAAGTGTGCTTGGCTATTTTGCATATGGTGGGGAATTTGATAAACAATAAAAAACTTCAACTTATATACATAATTCCAAATCTTTTTACAGCTGCAAGTGCTTTTGTTGGAGTGATAAGCATCCTGTCTTCCGTAAAAGGAGATTTTGAAAAAGCCGCTATTTTTATACTCATATCATTGGTATTTGATGGACTTGATGGAAGAGTTGCAAGACTTACGAAGACCACAAGTAAATTTGGAGCAGAGTTTGACAGCTTGGCAGATATTGTGGCATTTGGTGTGGCTCCTGCTATACTTTTTTACTATAGTGTGGGAATTCATTATGGAAAAGTAGGCTCATTATTGACGGCCATGTATGTTGTATTTGGGGCTATAAGGCTCGCAAGATTCAATGTGATGGTTGGAGTCAGTGAGCCTTCTGTTTTCATAGGAGTTCCGATTCCTACAGCTGCTGTTGTTTTGGCTATGTGGATTTTGGTAAATCAAAAATATGTCTTTTTCCAACATTATGATTTCATAATTTTACTAGGAATTGCTATTTTATCTTTTTTAATGGTAAGCAATATAAGATATCCAAGTTTTAAGAAGATAGATTTACAAAAACCAAATATGCTAAAAGTGCTTATATATCTAATAATGGTTTTTTCTATCGTATATATTTTTCCAGTCGAAAGTATCACTATAATCATAACAATTTATCTTTTTTATGGCTTGAGTCGTGGAGTTTATAACTTTACGATTGCAAAATATCGAAAAAGTTAGTATAATATCAAAATCATAAAGGAGTCGTGATGAATAGTGTCAATATTGGCATAGCCAAATCTATCAAATTTTTACCTAAAATAGAAATCAAAAACGCTCTCCTGCAAAATCTACTTTTTCTCTCATAAAAAATACTTTTCATAACAGATAAAAAACATATAAATATACTAAGGAAAACAAAATGAACAATAATAATATAATAATATTCGATACAACGCTAAGAGATGGCGAGCAAAGTCCTGGAGCTTCCATGAATACAGGAGAAAAGATACAGATAGCGTTGCAATTAGAAAAACTTGGAGTTGATGTTATAGAAGCTGGTTTTGCGGCTGCAAGTCCTGGTGATGCTGATGCTATTGCAAAGATTAGTGACGCTGTGAAAAACTCCACAATTTGCTCTTTATCTCGTGCATTAGATGGTGATATAAAAGCAGCAGGAGATGCAATAGCTAAAGCAAACAGAAGAAGAATTCATACTTTTATAGCCACAAGTCCGATACACATGGAATATAAATTAAAAATGACACCAGAACAAGTGATAAAAAAGGCGATAGATGCTGTAACTTATGCAAAAACATTTTGCGATGATGTAGAATTTAGTTGTGAAGATGCAGGTAGAAGTGACATAGGGTTTTTAAAAGAGATTTTAGATGCGGTTATAAATGCAGGAGCAAGCACTCTAAATATCCCAGATACCGTGGGTTATAGAATGCCAAGCGAGATGGGGACAATCATCAAAACATTGCACGAGAGCGTGGGCGAGCGAGCTATACTTTCAGTGCATTGTCACAATGACTTAGGACTTGCAACTGCTAGTTCTATCGCTTGTATTCAAAATGGAGCTAGGCAAATAGAATGTACAATAAATGGCTTAGGAGAGAGAGCTGGAAATGCCGCACTTGAAGAGGTGGCCATGATTTTAAAGACTAGAAAAGATATCTTTAAAGACTATAACACAAATATAAATATAAAAGAGATTTACGCATCTAGCCGACTTGTTTCGACGATTACAGGAATCGAGCCACAACCAAATAAAGCGATAGTTGGTAAAAATGCCTTTGCTCATGAGAGTGGAATTCATCAAGATGGAATCTTGAAAAATGCTCAAACTTATGAGATTATGAGTGCCAAAGATATCGGTTTGGATAAAAATTCTTTGGTTATGGGAAAACATTCTGGTAAGCATGCATTTAGCGAGAAACTAAAAAATCTTGGCTTTAGCATTAATGATGATGAGCTTAAAACTCTATTTGCTAGATTTAAAATTTTAGCAGATGCCAAAAAAGAGATATTTGATGACGACATAAGAGCATTGGTTTCAGCTCAAATTACAAAAGTAAAAGAAGTTTATAAATTAGTGACACTTCAACTCTCAGATTGTAATCCAGGAGGAGTTCCAAGTGCCGCAGTTACCATTGATGTTGAAGGAAAAAATGTCACAGACGCAGCAATCGGAAATGGCACGATGGATGCTATATTTAAAGTGATCGACAGAGTTTGTGGAGAAAGCGGAAAATTAAAAGAATATAAAGTTGACTCTGTTACTCAAGGCAAAGATGCACTCGCAAGAGTCGTTGTAAAAGTTGTTTTTGATGAAAGCAAGCCTGCTATCATGGGACACGGACTGAGTGTAGATACTATGTTAGCTACCGCTAAAGCGTATATAGGAGCCTTAAATAGTTATATTTCCATGAAAGAAGGATTAAGAGATATAAATAAAAAATTAATTTAGCATAAAACTACATGTGAGCTGCCAAGGCTTACATGTAGAATCTTTATTTTTCTATCTTAAAACTAAAATATTTAGATTTGAAATTTTTGTCTTTCATCTTTTTATATTGTATGATAGCGCCTTTAAAATTTTTGACTTCTTGGTAAAGTAACCCTAGGGCATATCTGCTCTCATCATTTGTTTTATCGATTATCTTGGAGAGCTCCAATAAGGCTATAGCATTTGCGGTGTGTTTTGCGCCTATGGCAGCAACTGCGGCTAGAAAGATTGTTGTAGTATCATTTTGCTTAAAATCATCTATAAGTTTGTTGTAAAGAACATATGATTCTTCAAAGTTGTTTGAAAAGATATCTAGGTAAGCAAGAGTATGCGTGAGAGCTATAGGGTCGTCTTTTTCTAGTGGAAGTCTGGCTTTTAGTCTATCTCTTTCGTGATATATTAGACCAGAAATTTGCAGTAATTTTACATATTGCACTCTTGCAATCTTGGCTCCATAATAAAAACTACTAAAATCAAGTTTTTTGTCCTTAAATTGCAATTGTATATTTTTGGCATATTCTTTTATATTTTCATTTCCATATTTCATATTAAAATATATGATATTGCTCATCAAATCTTTTGGCAACATGGCTTGAAGTTGAGTAGATTTTTTTCTAAAGTATTTTTCATTTGAAATTTTTTGTGCGATGATAACATCAAATACCAAGTTTAAAGGATTGTCTTTTTTATCTGCTTCAATCCACCTTGAGAGTGAAAATTGATTGTTTTCGCTTAAGTTTATCATTGACATGTATAAGTTTGTATCAGGCATATTTTTATCCATGGCTATGCTTGATTTTACATCTTCACTTAGCTTCACAATATCTCTTTTGATTAGTTTTGCACAGTATATAGAAAAAACTCCAGCTAAATAATTTGTATTATCAAGATGATAGCTTTTGGAAAAATGCTCATATGCCTTTGCGTAATTTCCCATTTGTGCGTATGATAAGCCTAAATCATAATGCAATATAGAATGAGAAGGGTAATCACCTAAAAGGCTTTTAAAGATTTTATTAGCTTGAAATACATGATTAGCTAGAGCTTTTTTTATTCCTTTTGCGATTGAAGAATTTACCTTTGATATAGAAGAGCTGGCTTTTAGATAATTAAGCGCAGGAGCTAGTTTGTCTAAAAACAGATTCATACCACCTTTTCTTATATACTCTATGCTTTGTGTTGCATTAAAAATTTTGTAAGGTGCAAAATAAAAAATCAAACCAAAGGTATTTTTATCATTAAAGTATAAGTTTTTTTGAAACTCTTTTTGTGCTATGTTTACATCAAATAGTGAATACTTTAACACAGCTTTTATCGGGTAAGTAGATAGAGCCACTTTTTTATTTTGACTATAAACTTCATCCAATATATTTGCGCTAGTTGTTAGATTTCCTAATTTATTTTCAACTAGTGCAAGAGCCATTTTTATTTTCAGTGGATTATTTGTAAATGACAATGCTTTTTCTAGGTATTTCTTTGCTATTGCAAAATCTCCAATCTTTGCATAAAGAAGCCCAAGTGGAAAATATGTATAGTTTTGATTGATTTTTAAAAGAGCATCGATTGCACTGGCATTATTGCCAATATAAGCAAGAATTTTTGAAGATATATACCTTTGTTTGTCAACATTGGATTTATCATTTGGATGCTCAAGTGAGGAGAGGGCTTCATAATAAAATTGTTTATAATAGTTTATCAAACTCATTTCATATGAATATAGAGGCAAGTTTGCATCATCAGGAAGATATGCGTATGCTAAATCTATATAATATTTAAATAACGCACTTTTGTTCAAATGCAGTGCACTAACAGCAGCATTTATAGAGCTTATGCATTTTTGCTCCCTATTTCCTATAGCTTTTTTAAAAGAGACTATAGCTTGTGCATAATCCTTTTCTTTCATCTTCGCAACACCGATATTGTAAGACGAAAGCGCTTCGTTATATGTAGCTATTTTTTCATAAATCTTTAGAGCTTTTGGTTTTTCACCTTGTTCGTATAGCAGATTTGCTTTTTGAATCATTTTATCAATTTTTGAGGTTGAAAAAGGGCTAACATTTTCTTTTTTGATTAATTTTTGAACTATCTTTTTTGTATCTATTTGCTTTGGTTTTTCTACATTTTTCATCTTGACAACTATGACAACTATGACGAGTATTATCAAAAGAAGAGAAATCACAGCAATTACAATGATGAGTAGTTTTTTCTTTTTCTTTTCTTTTATCTTGGCATCATTATCTTCAATTTCCCTATCAATAGCTTCTTGTGCTTCTTCTTCATCATTATTTTCTGATCCAAGAATTACAATCTCTTGTGATAAGTCATCTGGTGATTCTTCAGCCATATTCTCCCTTTACATGTAGCTTTTTAAAACTTCAGGAACATCAAAACTTCCATCGGCTTTTTGGTAGTTTTCCATGATAGCGATCATAGTTCTACCAACTGCCAAAGAGGAGCCATTTAGTGTATTTACTAGTTTGTTTTTCTTTCCATCTTTATATCTTATCTTTGCCCGTCTTGCTTGAAAATCTCTTGTATTTGATATGGAGCTTATCTCTCTGTATCTGTTTTGTCCTGGAAACCAAACTTCCAAATCTATAGTTTTTGCCGCACCAAATCCCAAGTCCCCACCGCAAAGCATCAAATGCCTGTGAGCAAGTCCGAGTGAGCTTAAAAGGTCGCTCGCACACTCTACCATCTTATCGAATATCTTCTCGCTCTCACTTGGTTTTGTGATACAAACAAGTTCTACTTTGTCAAATTGATGTTGTCGTATCATGCCTCGCGTGTCTCGTCCCGCACTTCCTGCTTCTTTTCTAAAACAAGCAGTATATGAAGTCATCATGATTGGAAGCTCATTCTCCAAGATTATCTCATCTCGAAAAAGATTGGTAACTGGCACTTCTGCAGTTGGGATAAGAAAAAGATCTTCACCCTCTATCTTAAACAAGTCATCTTCAAATTTTGGTAATTGACCAGTTCCTGTGAGCGTTTCTCGGTTTACGATATAAGGCACACAAACTTCGTTAAAACCTCTTTTTGCATTAAAATCTAACATGTAGTTTATCAAAGCTCTCTCTAATTTTGCAGCTTTATTTTTTAGTACAGAAAACCTACTTTTGGAGAGTTTTACACCTCTTTCAAAGTCGATTTGATTTTCAGATATCTCCCAATGCTCCTTTGGAGTAAAATCGAAAATAGGAGGAGTAAGTACTTTTTTGATCTCTATATTGTCATTTTCATCTTTGCCTGAGGGAACATCATCATCAGGTAGATTAGGTACGCTAAGAGCAAGATTTGAGAGTTTTTCTTCAAGTTCTTTTACTTGTTTGCTAACAGTTGAAATTTTTTCTTTATTTGCACTTAGTTTTGCTTTTAGCTCGTTTATATCTTTCCCCTCTTTTGCCCAAACTCCAAAAAGCTTACTACTTGCATTTTGTTCAGCTTGAAGAGGTTCTAGTATAGCTCTTTGTGCTTTTAATTCTAGCGAAATAAGACGAAGATTTTCTATAGTTTCTTCACTTACTTTTTTCTTTCTTAATTTTTCACATACACTATCAAATTCGTTTTGTATCAATTTTATATCTAACATTTTTAACCCAATACCCCAACTTTTTCTCTTATGATTTCCATCTTTGCTTTTGCTATAGTTCTAGCTTTATCGGCACCAATATTGAGTATCTCTCTTACTTTATCCGTGTGAGCTAGATAATACTCTCTTTTTTCTCTCGCATCTTTAAAATAATCCCAAATCAACTCTTTTAGATACATTTTAAAATGTCCATAACCTTCGCCACCTTTTTTATATCTTTGTTCTAAATCTTGTATTTGATCACTATCTAAAAAGAGTTTTGCCAAAGCAAAAACATTGCAAGTTTCATAATCTTTTGGCTCTTCTAGTGGTGTCGAGTCAGTCACGATTTTACCAGTTGTCTTTTTTAGTTGTTTTTCGCTACAAAAGATATCTATGGTATTTCCATAACTTTTACTCATCTTAGCACCATCAGTTCCAGGGACAGTGGCGACTATTTCATCCACTTTAAATTCTGGTATAGTTAGTATATCGCCATATTTGTTGTTAAATTTTATAGCGATATCCCTTGTTATCTCTACATGTTGGATTTGGTCTTTTCCAACTGGTACGATTTGCGAGTCATAAAGCAAGATATCTGCTGCCATCAAAACAGGATAAGAGAAGAGGGCATGGTTAGCAGGAATCCCTTTTGCAACTTTATCTTTATAGCTGTGAGCTCTCTCTAAAAGTCCCATGGGAGTCTGAGTAGATAAAATCCAGTACAATTCTAAAACCTCTTTAACATCAGATTGAAGCCAAAAAGTGCTTTTGTTTGGGTCAATCCCAAGGGAAAGAAAATTGATAGCTGCGTCAAGCGTGTTTGATTGCAAATCACTGCCGTCTTTCGAAGAAGTAAGTGCATGATAATTTGCTATAAATATAAAAAGGTCACTACTATTTTGTAAATCTTTCATCTGCTTTATTGCACCAAAATAATTTCCGATATGCAAGGCACCAGAGGGTTGAATGCCAGTTAAAACTCTCATTAAAATTCCTATTGATTTTTAGAAGATTATATCTAAAAGTGTTTTAATATCTCTTTTGCTATATCTTTTGGAGCTTTATTTTCGACATTTATCACTATATCTGCACATTTTTCATATGATTTTACTCTGTCATTGAAAATAGATTGTGCTTTTTTCAAGTCTTTTAAAAGTGGTCTTTTTTCGAGTTTTCTTTTAACATTTGGATGGTGTAAAATTCGTTCAAATATAGCGTCGAAACTGGATTGAAGATATACAACTGTGCCTATTTTATTCAGATTTTTTACTTTATAAAATCCACCACCAGTTGAGATTATGGAGTTTTTTACATTTTTCTCTAGCCAAATTGCAGTTTTTTTCTCTAATTTTCTAAAGTATTCCTCGCCTGATTTTTCAAATATCTTTTTTATGCTTCTATTTTCCAAACTCTCTATCAAATCATCACAATCAACAGCATATAATCCACTTTTGGCGCTTAATTCTCTTGCTATAGTTCCTTTTCCAACACCCATAAAACCAATGAGAACTATGTTTTTAGGCATCTTGACTTTCATCTTTTTCGCCCTTGGCTCTTGGGTACATGAGAACTGGAGTTCCCTCAAGTTCAAAAGCCTCTCTTAGTTTATTTAAAAGGTATCTTTTATAACTAAAATGGAGTGCTTTAGGTCTGTTCATGACAAGGGCAATCTTTGGAGGTTTAGTGTCATATTGTGTTGCAAAATATATCTTGATTCTTTTCGTTTTGTCAGCTGGCAATTGGTGCCTTACTGTTGCAAATTTTATCAATTCATTTAATTTTGAAGTTGGTATTCTTCTTGCATAATTTTCATAAACACTCAAAATCAAGTCTTTTATCTTGTAAACTCTTTGTTTTGACAAGGCAGAAACTGTGACGATTGGAGCAAAAGCTAAAAACTTAAATCTATCTCTTATGTCATCTATGCTTTCTTTATAGCCGTTTAGTCTTTTGTCCCATTTGTTCAGCACCAAGATAACGCCAAGATGATTTTTATCGGCAAGATTTGCAATTCTTTCATCGAGTTCTTTAAAAGGCTCGCTAGCATCTAAAACAAGCAAAGCGATATCCGCATGTTCTAGCATATCATTTGTT
>JALUMJ010000106.1 GCA_027040375.1 Campylobacteraceae bacterium | reverse complement strand
ATAGAAGGCTTTAGCGAAGATACACCTTATGAAAAGCTTAAAGAGCTTTCTTTGCAAAATAACCTGATAGATTACTATGATTTGGGGAGCGGATATGTACCGAAATTACCGTACAATCTAGGACAAAAAGAGCACTCACTTATAGAAATCTTAAAGCATAATCCTTCACTTGTAAGCTTCAGTGGAGATAAGTTATTTGGGAGTGTTCAAGCTGGGATAATAGTAGGAAAAAAAGAATTAATCGATAAATTAAAGAAAAATCAATTACTAAGAATGCTAAGAGTAGATAAGATAACTTTAGCTCTTTTAGAAGAGAGTATTAAATCTTACTTAAAAGAAGAATTTGATGCAATTCCGACACTTTCCATGCTGTTTACTGGCATAGATGAGTTGGAAAAACGAGCTTTGATCGTACAAAATAAAATTGGCAAAGATAAATGCGAAGTGTTACAAAGTAAAACCGTGATGGGTGGAGGTACTTTGCCTAATCGAAAATTTCCAACTATAGTTCTACACATAAAAGGAAAAGCTGACAAACTAGAAAGAGAGTTTAGAAAAAAGTTAATCATAGGAAGGATAGAGAACGACAAGTTTTTATTAGACTTTAGAAGCATACAAAAAAAAGATATAGAAAAATTGACAAAAATAGTAAATGAACCTATATCATGAAGGCAAAAGAAAAAAATAAGTGATAACTTAGGGAAGGATATTTATGAGTGATATAGTTATCTATGAAAATGGGAATGTTGAGTTAAAAGCTACTGTTGAAAAAGAGAGAGTTTGGCTTAATCAACAGCAGATAGCTGATCTGTTTGAAGTTAAAAGACCAGCTATTACAAAACATTTAAGTAATATATTTAAAAGTGGTGAGCTTGATGAAAAAGTGGTATGTTCCATTTTGGAACATACCACTGAGCATGGTGCAATAGAGGGAAAAACTCAAACAAAGAGAACAAAATTTTATAATCTTGATGCTATTTTATCTATAGGATATAGAGTAAGTGGCAAAAAAGCAACACAATTTCGTATTTGGGCAACAAGTGTACTTAAAGATTACCTTATAAAAGGTTATGCACTAGACCAAAAAAAACTTCAACAACAAAAACTAGAAGAGTTAGACAAAACTATTAAACTCATAAAACAAGGTTTGCAAAACAATCGATTAAGCATAAGTGAGGCAAAAGGTTTCGTAGAGATTATCGGCAACTATGCCAAAAGCTGGGCACTTCTACAAGGGTATGATGAGCAGAGTCTTCAAGATGTTATAGAAAGCACAGATGAGAAGTTTATCTTGGATTATGATGAGGCAAAAGAGGCGATAGCAGAGCTTAAAAAAACACTTATAAAAAAAGGCGAAGCAACAGAGCTTTTTGGGCACGAAAAAGCAGGAGAATTCAAAGGAAATCTGCTAGGTATCTACCAAACTTTTGGAGGAGTTGACCTATTGCCCTCTATCGAGAGCAAAGCTGCAAATCTTCTCTACTACATCATAAAAGGACACCCATTTAATGATGGCAACAAACGAATAGGAGCTTATCTTTTTATACTTTTTTTATATAAAAACGGCATACTTTACAAAGCAAACGGTGAGCCCAAGATAAACGATAACGCTTTAGCTTCCATAGCTCTTTTAGTAGCACAGTCAGACCCTTCACAAAAAGACATAATGATAAAGCTTATTGTAAATATGCTTTATGAAGGGGAAGTTTGATGGATAAGGGGCATAGGCTTGAATAATTCTTTCACAAACTTAAAAACAGGATGAATATATGAAACACATCATAGTAGGAACAGCTGGACATGTAGATCATGGCAAAACGGCACTTATAGAGGCGTTGAGTGGTTTTAGCGGTGATAGTTTGGATGAAGAGAAGAGGCGTGGCATCACCATCGACCTTAGTTTTTCTCATGTTCAAAATAGTGATACAAATGTAGCTTTTATAGATGTTCCTGGGCATGAAAAGCTTCTTAAAAATATGATTGCAGGAGCTTTTGGGTTCGATGCTAGTTTAGTTGTGGTTGATGCAAATGAAGGATTGATGCCCCAAACTATGGAGCATTTGGAGATACTAAATCTCTTACATGTAAGCAAGGTTATAATTGCTCTTACAAAGAGTGATTTGGTTAGTGGCGATATTTTGACGCAAAGAAAGCAAGAAGCAACAGAGTATATAAATACACTTCCTAATCTTGAGATTTTTGATATCATTCCTGTTAGTATTTATGATGCCAACTCGATTGCAAAACTTAAAAAGACACTATTTTCGCTGCCTTTTTGTGAAAAAAAAAGCAATGGTCTTTTTAGGTATTATATAGATAGATCTTTTT
>JALUMJ010000105.1 GCA_027040375.1 Campylobacteraceae bacterium | reverse complement strand
AGCTTGAAAAACTAAAAATAAAACACCATTTGATGGCGCTCTTAGGATGAAGTTGCTCATCAAAGCTAATCAAGTTTCATTTATGGAGCTGCAGAAATTGAAAAGTGCGTAAGGTCAGTTATTAAATGAGTAATTAAAAACCCATCTTTTAATTCCATTCGGGGAAATAGTAAGATTAAGTCCAATCCCATCAAAAAGTTTATATTGTTTATCTTTTGGCTTTGCTTTTTTTATCTCTTGGTCACTTAATGGTTTTACTATTTTAGGCATATCAGATCCTTTTTTGCGGTACCATTTGTACCGTAAATTGTACCGTAAAAAAAGTTAGAATTAGATAAACTCTATTAGACAGTAATAGACGATAAACATCATTAAAATACCGTATTTTAGGGCTTTTTGTGCCATTTTGGAGTTGTATGGAATTGGGTGATGGCAGAGAGGAAGGGATTCGAACCCTCGGTGAGTTGCCCCACACACGCTTTCCAAGCGTGCTCCTTAAGCCACTCGGACACCTCTCTACATGTAGAAATAAGAAAAAGAGTATATCTACTTTGCGCTTAGACAATCTTTACATATAACATCAAAAGAGATAGTATCATTTAAGACTTTGTCACCCGTTAAATCTTCTATTTTTTTTGAGATATTATCTGTTTCCATTTCAAAATCCTCGATATTTCCACACTCCTGGCAAACCAAATGTATATGCTTGTTCTTACTAATCTCAAAATAATCTTTTTTATTTGCAAATTTTACTTCACTAACTATGTCTTGTTTTACCATATCATTTAGATTTCTATATATAGTAGAGAGTGAAAGTGTTGGAAATTTTTTGCTTATAATCTTTTGTATATCTTCTAGCGTTGCATGCCCACACTCTTCTAGTGTATCTAATATACAAAGTCTCTGTGGTGTTGCTTTTAATGTGTGATTTTTTAATAATTCTATATGTGACAAAATAGTACCTTTTTTATTTTTATTTATTTATTAATCGAATAATAACATAAATAATAATTTTTTGCAAGTAATTAATATTATTTTAAGTAGTCATACACTATAATTTCCTTGTTAGTAAAAATTAGCATCTAAGGATTAGATATGGCATGTGATTCAGATAGTATTGTTCCTATAAAAGAACAAAAAAATGAAACAGAAATAAAAAATGAAAAAAACAAGGAGACAAAGAAGATGAGTTCATCAATGGTTTTACAAAGAACACCAGAGTTTAAAATGGATGCGTTTGACGCAAAAACAGGTCACTTTACAACAGTAAGTAGTGAAGATTACAAAGGAAAATGGCATGTAGTATGCTTTTACCCAGCTGATTTTACATTTGTATGTCCAACAGAGATTGCAGCTATGAATGCTAAATATGACGAATTTAGTGAACTTGGAGTTGAAATATTGGCAGTATCAACTGATACTAAATTTTCACACAAAAGATTTGTAGAAACTGAGCCACTATTAGAAGGGTTAAAACTTACTATGGGAGCTGATCCAAAAGGTGATGTTAGTCGTGCTTTTGGTGTGATGATTGAAGATGAAGGCATCGCTCTTAGAGGTAGATTTCTTATAAATCCAGATGGTGTATGCGTAGCTCAAGAGGTACAAGCGCCAAGCGTAGGAAGAAATGTAAATGAATTTTTAAGACAAGTAAGAGCTTGGCAACATGCTACAAAGACTGGTGAAGTTTGCCCTGCTGGTTGGAGAGAAGGCAAAAAAACTCTACCTGTAAATACAGATGTAGAAAAGATGACAGGAAGAGTAGGGGACTATATAACTATAGAAGAAATTCTTTCATAAACAATAAAATCAGGGATTTTTTCCCTGATTTCAGTATAATACAACATGAACAAAAAATATAAACAATTCTACATACGCCTAATAATAGGCGTTACATTTATATTGGCTATACTAATAAGCAGCATATATAATGCTGTGCGTTAGTAGTACCCAACACACATACCGTTGCAAAGTTTTATCTTTTTTTCAAGAGGCGAGGGACCAAAATATTTGCACTTTTCTATATAAATTTGATAATCATTCGTCAACCCCAAATCATCATAAAATTTCTTTAGATTTACTAATTTTACAGCTCCAATTTGTAAAATTTGTAAGATATCATACATTTTAGAATTGTTACTTTTTGTCAGATGCGATGACGCAAGACCTGTATATTTGCAAAAAGCTTGAGCTTGTGTATAACCGTCGAGTTTTGTGCATTTTTGGATATATTTATCGTATTTTTTGGGAATAGTATCAACTTTTAGATAAACAACATTAGAGCCATCATATTTTACTGCATCCACGCTTTTCCAAAATCTATAAGCATTTGACGATATGCCTACTATCATAGATAACTGGGCATTTAAAATATAATCATCTAACATAGTGTTATGTGAAATTTTATCCATATTCATGATATTTACTACTTTTAAAAGAGTTTTAAAAGTAGCTGAGAGAGTACAATTGCACTCACCAGTGCCATCGGATAAACCGCAGCATAAGACACTGATGGAAAATCAGATTTAGATATATTGTTTGCCATCGTAAGTGTTGGTGTTGAAGTCATTCCACCTGAAAGCAATCCTAAAATATTTAAAAAATTCATCTTTAAAAAGATTCTGCATATAAAAGCTATCAAAAATAGAGAAAAAATCAAAGCAAATATGGCTATATATATAGGTAAAAATCCATTTTGTGATAATCCTTGAAGTAGGTATTTTCCAGCATTTGTTCCAATAGATGCCATAAATATAAGCTGTCCTAGGGTTTTCATCAAAGTATTTGAATGTGGAGAGAGCTGCCAAACTACTGGACCAATTCTTCCAATTCTACCAAGGATTAGTGCTGTTATCAATATGCCTCCCACAAAACTAAGTTTTATATCACCAACCATCGGAAGTGTAAAAGGGATGCTCCCTAAAAGGATACCAAATACTATGCCTAAAGAGATAGGTAAAAAATCAGCTGCAGGATATTTTAAAAGATTGTTTCCTATGATATCTGTCACTCGCTCACTATATTTCTCAGGAGTTACAACATAAAGTTTATCTCCAAGCATCAAAGCAAGAGAAGGGTGAGGTGCGATATCTATGCCCGCTCTTCTTACTTTTGTAACTATTGCTCTTAGGGATTTTAACTCTTTTATACTTGCAATTTTTTTGCCGACTATGTCTTTAGAAGTCACAAGAAGACGCAAAACTTTCATATCATCATGAAATTTATAAGCATCTCCAATTTCAACTCCGAGCATGACACTTAGCGTTTCTAGTTGTTCTTTTGTGCCTGAAACTCTGATAATATCATTAAAATGCAATTGTTTACAATCTTTTTCATCTAAATCGCATTTATCAACAGACTCAATTCTTTCAATAAGTGTAGAAGTAAGCTTTTCAACTTGAGATTTTTTTATAGGGTGGTCTTTAAAGTTTTCATTTGTAATTTTAAAATTTTTGGTAAATATCAAAGGGTATTTTTGTTTTTTTTCATTTTCATAGCTTTGCACTTCTTTTTGTAGATTTATTCTAAATATGATAGGCAAAATTCTTATAAAGAGTATAGTAGCAAAAATACCAAAAGGATAAACAACACCAAATATAACAGATATCAAAGGGTCATTTTTAACTTCTATGGCAGCTGCTAGGGATGGAACACTTGTGAGCGAGCCTGTAAATATACCAGCAATAACACTGTGGCTCAAGCCAAAATACGAACCGATTAAGTATATACATATAAAGATGCTAAGCAAAAGCGAAATAGCTAGGATATTTAGTTTAATACCTTCATTTTTTATAGTTTCAAAAAAACCTGGACCGGATTGAAGTCCTACTGCATAGATAAAAATTGCCAATCCAAAAAGTTTAAAGTTATCTGATATAACCATACCAAAATGACCAGCTATGAGAGCTACTAAAAGCATAGCTGTAATATCTAGTGAAAATCCTCGTACCTTTATATTTCCTAAAATATATCCAACAGAAATAATCGAAAAAAGATAAAATATCTCACTATGTATCATATATATTCCTATTTTTTGCGAATTATACTATTTAAAACTTTTATTTAAGTAAAATTGGGTATAATTTTGTCCGCTCTCCTTTAGACCTGTGCAATATTTTCTAAGGACAATGCTTCAGGGTGGGAACACAGCAGAGCACTCTTTTAAAGTGTGTGCCGCAGTAATCTGAAGGAGGGTTTGTTTTATAAAACCTTAACTCTCTACAAAATTCTCAATTTCTTTTGCTAATTTATAAAAATTTACTTTCCCATTTTGTGATTTTTCTTTTAAAGCCTCTAATATATGAGCTTTGCCTTGCACTAACTCTTTAGATTTCACTCCATGAGAAACCGAAAGTGATGCTTCTATAAAAGCAGATAGTCTATCGCAATTTTTAAGTGCGATTCCATCAATGGCACAGTATTTATCTTCGTTATAATCATGTATATTTTCTACTATCTTTATCTCATCTTCAACTTGGATTTTATCTAAAAATTCGTTTTTCTTTCCGTCATAAAGTCCTAATAAATACTGAAATTCTTTCAAAAAACTTGATGGAATATAAGGAAAAATTTCATCTTCCATCACTTTTACTTCGTATTCACTGATAATGTCATCTAACCCACTAACAGAATATTTCACAGGGGAGATTATATCTCTTGTTAATGCTTCTGGTAAATCATGGAACAAGGCACAATAAAAGTTATTTTCGATTCTTTTTTCACAAGCGCCCACTTTTAAAGAGTAAAAATACCCCAAAATCGCAACTATCAGCATATGCCCAAGCACAGAAGTTTCAGGGATTCTAGGAGTTTGAGCCCATCTTTTTTGAAATCTCAGTCTTCCACTTAAATCTATAATCTTTGAAATCTTTTTATTTAAGGATATTTTTCTAACACTCACCAGCTCATAATAATCTTCAATCTCTTCATCAACAGCCTCTTTTACTCTGTCAATTCCACTTAAAAATTGGCTTGTCTGATATACTATGGAAAATTCCCATTTTGTAGATAAATAAGAAGCAGCTTTTAGTATAAATCTTTCTCTTTTATACATGTTAGGATTTTTTAAATACTCTTCAAATCTTTTAAGAAATTCTCCATTTTCTATATCTTTAAGAGAATCACTAAGCTTTGAAAGAACCCAAACATTTATCTCTTTCTCTTTTTTTTGTAAAGCTTTCCTAAAAACATCTGGCCTTATATCGGTTACCACAACTCGTCTTAAAAATTCAAAAATTCCCGCTTCTATGAGATGAACTTTATTGACATTTTCTTCCATATTTGCCATAAAATATGCGATTATAAATTTATGAGCTTGTTTATCTAATTCAACTAACTCAACCATACGAGGGTAATCATTCCATCTTTGTATGGAAGCTGCTGCAAATAAATGTTCAACTAATTTAGGGCTTAACATTTTACTTTATCCGAGTCAATTTCAATAGTTGTGTGGACATTTCCTCTTGGATTAAAATCTGCATATACCTTTAGCCATTTTGGTTTTAGTTTTGAAAAAAGTACATCATATATCTCATTAGCACTATCTTCATGGGAGATATTACGATTCATAAAACTATTTATATACAGTTTTATAGCTTTTAATTCCACTACAAATTTATCTGGCGTATAATCTATATAAATAGTAGCAAAATCAGGATATCCACTTCTTGGACATAAACAACAAAATTCTGGTAGTGTTAACTTTATAATATAATCTTTTTTATGTTTGTTTGGCCAAATCTCCAAATCTTTTTCTACATCAAATTCTTTTATCTCTTTTTCACCGTATTTCATTTTATTATCTCTCCAATTTGTTTTAAACTTTTTGGTTTTGAAACCAAAAATCCCTGAATATAATCAGGATTATATTTTATTATTTTTTCATAGATATCTTTTTTGTCTATAAATTTAACCATGCTTTTAACATTTATTTGTCTTAAAAAACTTATATATGATTTTAATATATTTGCATATTTTGGATTATCAATATTTTTAGTGTATTGTATATCAAATTTTACCATGTCTATTGGTAATTCTTTTATATATTTTAAGCTGCAATTATTGCCACCAAAATTATCTAAGCAAATCTTAAATCCCATTTTTTTATATTGTGTTAAAATTTCCTTAAATCTTCGTATCTCTTCATAAGCTCTTCTTTCAGTAAATTCTAGTATAAAATTTTCTGGTGAAAATGAATTTTTATAAAAAAGATGGCTTAAATACTGTCTAAATTCATTGTTTCTTAGAGTAGCTGGGGAAATTTTGATGCTTATAAGCATATCTTTAAAATCTGATTTTTTTAATTCTTTTTCTAAATTATTAAGTATATTTTTATCAAAAATAGTTTCATATCTAAGATGATTTACTACCCTTTGAATTTGAGTTCTGCAGAGCATACCATCGCTTTTAGAGTAAATTTTTGTAAGAACTTCTAGGATTTTAATCTTATCTGTTTTTAGCTCAATTGATGGTTGGTATTTAAATATAAACTTTTTTTGCTCAATTGCATCACAAACTATCTTTTCAAAATCATTTGGTTTTATATTTGTGATTATATTATCTTCTCCATTTTCTTCAATCATCATAAAAAGTTTTTTTATTATATTATTTACATTTTCATCATATTTTAAATCAATCAGTGAAAAATCTATCTTAATTTCTATATCATTTATACCTATATTTTTTAATTCTTTTGAAAATATAGTTAATAGATGTCTTAACTCTTTTATTCTTCCTTTTATAACAAGTAAAAAATACCCTCCACTATATCTTCCAATTGAAATATTTTTAAAATTATAATTTTTGAAAAATTCATCTATTTTAATTGTAAAAATTCTAAGCAAATCATCTGCATTTGATATACCATATCGATTATTTATATCTTCTATATTATCTATATTTATAAGTATAACAGTAGAATCAAACTTTTTATATTTTGTATTTTGTATTTTTTTTTCTATCTCTACTCTATTAAAAGTTTGTGTTATAGGATCTATCAAAGTAATATTAAATTCATTATAGATTAGATAAAGTATATAGTAGATATATATAGGTATTAACAGTGTTAAAAGTATATAACTTGTTATATCATTTTGATAAAATTTAAAAAAGAAGAAGAGAAAAAGAGTTAAAATCAAAAAAGGAAAACCTATCTTCAAAGAAGTTATGAAGCGGTTTTTCCTCTCTTGTGACTCAGAATATAACATTAAACTTATACATCCAAGTGTTTTACATCTTTTGCATGTGCTTGAATATAGTTTCTTCTAGGTTCTACTTCATCTCCCATAAATAGTGAAAAAGTCTCACTAGCAATTTCAAATTCATCAATTTTTACTTTTAAAAGTCTTCTATTTTCTGGGTTCATAGTAGTTTCCCAAAGTTGTTCTGGGTTCATCTCACCTAAACCTTTATACCTTTGGATATATGCACCTTTTTTAGCATTTTTTTCTATCTCATTTAGAAGCTCAACAGGATCACCACCATTTAAATCTAAATCTCTCTCAAGTATCTTATTTCTTATATATAATGCTTCTTCATAAAGTGGATTTGCAAAAAAACTTTCATTTAATTGTAGCTCTTCTAAACCATCATTTGTTTGTATATATAGGTGTATATTTTCATCATCTATAGTTTTGTTTAATACATTATAACCTATTTCTTTTATATATTTTTCAATTTCTTTAAACATTTGTTGATTACTCAAAGATATAATATCTGGATTTTCTATCAAAAATCTGATAATTTTTATAACAGAATATCTTTTTTCTAACTCTTTTAATATGTTTCTATAAGCAGCTACAATTTTAAAAAAATCAATCAAATCATTTTTTCCAATTCCTTCAAATCCCATGCTGTCTATGCCATTGTCAATTAAAAGTGCATTTAATTCTGTGTCATCTTTTATATATATCTCTTTTTTACCTTTTTTATATCTATAAAGTGGCGGTTGAGCTAGATAAACATAACCTTTTTCCATAATAGGTCGTAAAAATCTAAATAAAAAAGTCAAAAGAAGTGTTTGAATATGACTACCATCCACATCAGCATCGGTCATGATGATTAGTTTATGATATCTCAATTTTTCTTCATTTAATTCTTCACCAATTCCACATCCAAGAGCTGTAATCATATTTTTAATCTCTTCAGATTTTAAAATTTTATCGATTCTACTTTTTTCTACATTTAAAATCTTACCCTTAAGTGGTAAAATTGCTTGAAAAACTCTATCTCTTCCTTGTTTTGCACTACCACCCGCACTATCACCTTCGACTAGATAAAGCTCACAAATACTTGCATCTTTACTTTGACAATCAGACAATTTTCCAGGAAGTGTTCCTATATTCATGGAATCTTTTCGTCTTGTTAAATCTCTTGCTTTTTTAGCGGCTTCCCTTCCTCTTGCTGCTCCTAAAGCCTTGTTCATAATAGCTTTAGCTTCTATAGGATTTTCTTCAAAATATTTTACTAATTTTTCAAAAGTGAGTCTTTGAACTATCGGTTTTACATAAGTATTTCCAAGTTTTCCTTTTGTTTGACCTTCAAATTGAGGCTCAGGAACTTTAACACTAATAACTGAAATTAAACCTTCTCTTACATCGTCTCCAGTTATCTTTATATCTTTTTCACGAGCCGCCGCATTTGCATTTATATAATTTACGATAGCCCTTGTAAGACCTGCTCGAAATCCACTCTCATGAGTTCCACCTTCAGGAGTTTTAATATTATTTACAAAAGATAATACAGTTTCGCTATAAGATGAATTATACATAAGTGCAATATCTACTTCTACGCCATTTACAGTGCTATTAAACCAATAAGAAGAAGATACTTGATCTCTTTTATTTAAATCCTCTACAAATTGTTTTAAACCACCTTCAAAGTGAAATGTATCACTTCTTCCATCTCTATTATCTTTAAATTCTATAGTTACTTTTGGATTTAGATATGCAATTTCACGAAATCTTTTTGCAAGAGTATCATAAATAAAATCAGTAGTTTCAAATATACTAGAATCTGGCCAAAATTCTATAGTTGTACCTTTTTTTCTACTATTTTTTACAATTTCTAATTCACTAGTAGGAATACCACAAGAAAATTCTTGCCTATGCTCTTTTCCATCTCTTTTGATAGTAGCAACTAGCTTGGAAGATAGTGCATTTACAACAGAAACACCAACTCCATGAAGACCACCACTTACCTTATAAGTATCTTTATCAAATTTACCACCAGCGTGAAGTACAGTCAAAACAACAGTAGCGGCAGAAATCTTTTCAGTTGGGTGCATTCCAACAGGAATTCCTCTACCATTATCAGTGATTATCGCAGAATGGTCATTTGTAAGTTCAACAGAAATATGATCACAATAACCAGCCATGGCTTCATCTATAGAGTTATCAACTACTTCATAGATAAGATGATGAAGGCCATTTATATTTGTATCACCTATATACATTCCTGGTCGTTTTCTTACTGCTTCTAAACCTTTTAGTACTTTTATATTTGATGCACCATATTCACTCATTTAAATATCTCCTTTTTTTGCTCTCATTATCATATCATTATAGGCATAACTATTGTTGTAAAATTTTCATCTTCTAGTGTAAATGGAAGAGAACTATCGTTAAAGCCTAAAGTAAAATCATTATTTTCAATATTTGATAAAAAATCTATCAAATATCTGCTGTTTGTTGCTAGATATATCTCATTATCTAATCCTGTATTATATTCTATCTCTATTTTTGCTTCTATATTTTCATCATTTAAACTTTCAAATACAATTTTATTTTGTTTAAATGTGATTTTCATTTCATGTGAAATTATAGATACTTGTTTTATAGCTTCTATAATTTTATTTCTATTTAGAAGTAATCTATAAGTTTTTTCTTTTGGAATGATTCTTTCGTAATCTGGAAATTTTCCATTTATTAGTTTTGTATAAAATTGAAAATTTGAAGCTTTTGCTATAAGAATATTTTCATCATAAAAAATCTCTATTTCATCATAAAAAAGTTTTTGTATCTCACTTATAGCTTTTTTTGGGATGATTAAAGAAAAATTATCTTCAGTATTTTTTTCTATTTTAACAAGTGCTAATCTTCTAGTATCTGTTGAAACTAAATTTATAAAATTATCTTTTATATCTATTAAAGCACCATTTAATTCAAATTTTGGATTATTGCTATCTATTGAAGGTGCAATTTTTTTAATTGATCTTACAAATAAAGAGCTATTTATATCAAATTTTGGTTTATCCTCTATCTGTGGAAAGCTTGGAAATTCATTTATATTAAACATAGGAAGTTTAAATTTTGAACTATTTTGTTTTATATATAAATTATCATTTATTGTTTCAAGTGTAACATCTTCATCTTTTAAGATTTTAATAATATCAAGAAGTTTTTTACCATTTGCTGTAGCAGTTCCATGGTCTAATATTTTTACATTTTTAGTATTATAACTAAGTCCAATTTCAAAATCAGTTGCTTTTGCTATAAATTCATCTTCTACAGTATTTATAAATATATGAGATGTAATTTGACTTAAATCTTTTTTTTCTAAATATGGTTGTACATTTATAAGTATTGTTTCCAATACGCCTTTATTTATAGAAACTTTCATTTGATTTCTCCTTTTTATTTATATATAAAAATAGAAGTAGTAGTAGCTTAGGTTGAAATTGTGAAAATCTCAACTAAAGTACTAAAATACATCAATTTTGCTGTGAATAATTAAAATGACTTATTCACATTTAATCACATATTATTTTACTTCTTTTATTAATATTTTGTTTTTTAACTCTTCTATTCTTAATTTAAATGCTTCATTTTCGTCTATTAATTGATTTATCTTTTTCATATTATGTGAAACTGCAGTATGGTCTTTCATACTAAAAAATGATGCAAGTTGAGGCATAGAATTTGGTGTTAGTGTTCTTGCTAAATATATCCCAATTCTTCTTGCTTCTACTATGTTTTTGTTTCTTTTTTTAGATTTTATTTCACTTGGTTTTATATTTAATTCTCTTGAAATTACTTTGATTATATCTTCTAAGGTTATATGATTTTTTTTCTCTTTTATCTGAGCTTTCATAACATTTTTTGCAAAATCTATAGTTATCTCTTGACGCATCAAAGTAGCATACGCATTTAGATTGATGATAGCACCTTCTATTTCTCTTATATTATCGCCCATATTTACTGCTATATAATTTGCTACTTCATTATTTAAGTCGATTCCATCTAATTCACACTTCTTTTTAATGATGGCTATCTTAGTTTCAAGTTCAGGCAATCCAATATCTGCTACAGTTCCCCACTCAAATCTACTCTTTAATCTTTCTTCTAGCCCATTTATCATCTTAGGAGGTTTGTCTGAAGTTAAAACTATCTGTTTTCCTGCAGAGTGTAATTCATTAAAAGTATGAAAAAATTCCTCTTGAGTTTGAATTTTATTTGACAAAAATTGTGTATCATCTATGAGTAAAACATCACATTTTCTATATTTGTCTCTAAATCTATCCATCGTTTGATTTTTTAAATTATAAGTAAAATCATTCATAAACTGCTCAATAGTAGCATATATCACATTTTTACCATTTGCTTGTGAAAAATTACCAATAGCGTGTATAAGGTGAGTTTTTCCAAGCCCAGTTGGCCCATATATAAATACAGGATTATATACGACTCCAGGTTTTTTTGCCACAGATTTTGCCACAGAATAAGCATACTGGTTTGAACTTCCTACTACAAAACTTTCAAAAGTATATGAAGGGTTAAGTATGGTATTTGGAGTTGGGATTTCTAAATCTGTTTTACTTATAGATTTTTTGTTTTGTTTTGTTTTTAAAATATCATTTTTTAAAGTGATTTTTATACTTGGTTTTTTGCCCGTTTTTACTTCAAAAAGGTGAGATATCTTTTCACTATATTTTGTTTGAATCCAATTTTTTATCAAAATATTCGGAGCATTAAAGATTTTCTGATCAGAGTGTGAATTTTTTTCGTCAAATGAGAGTTGTTTTATATACCTTTGATATTCTTGTTCAGATATTTCATTTTTTAAAAGTTCCAATACATTATCTGCTAACAAAAATTCCCCTTAACATTATATTGACTTATTTTATCTAAAATATTATTAGTTATATGTTAAAATGTCTGTATAACTTTAAAACTATTTCTTAGAGACAAATCCTCCCTGCGGTCTGAGCCTCACGAAATAGTTTTAAAGTTATACAGACATTATGTGAAAAAGATTTTCACGGTGTGAATAAATATGTGAATAAAGGCTAAAGAATGACTATATTAGGCATAGACCCCGGTACAAGAAATTGTGGATATGCGATTATTAAAAAAGAAAAAAATGGAACAAAGCTTATAGAAGCAGGTCTCATAAAAATCAAAGAAAAAATCCTCCAACATCAGATAGTAGAGCTAACAGAAGGCTTGGATATCATCTTTAAAAATCATAAAATTGATGAAGTTGTTATAGAAGATATGTTTTACGCACATAATCCTAAAACTGTCCTTAAACTCGCCCAGTTTAGGGGTGCTTTGAGTTTAAAGATACTTCAGGTTATAGGAAATTTTCACGAGTTTACACCACTTCAAGTCAAAAAAGCAGTAACAGGAAATGGAAAGGCAAAGAAGGAGCAGGTAGCGTTTATGGTTAAGAGAATTTTAGGTATAAAACAGGAGATTAAACCTCTTGATATAACTGATGCCATAGCCATAGCTTTAACTTATGCAAATGGGGTAAAAGTTAATCACATGTAAAAAGGTATTGATGCTCAAATGGCAGGTTTTCATAGAGTTTGTGAGCTAAAATCTGTATCTCCCAAAGGGCTGATTTGCTACTTCTTAGGGTTAAAAAGTTTTGTAAACTTCTTGCATTTATAGTCCAAGTAAGCTCAGTTTTATAACTCTCAGGCAGACAATATTTTGCCTTGTCATTGCTTATACCATCTTTTAAGATAAGTCTTAAATTTTCTAAAGCTTTTATACTCATCTCATCCACTTTTTCTTGCCCTGTCATGACAAGATATTTACTAGCTCGCTCAAACTCTCTACATGTAAAGATATTTTCGATTTTAAGCTCTTTTAGAGTATATCTAGTACTTTTCACTGAGAGTGATGCGAGTCTATGTCTTGCAAGTTCTTGCAGAAGTGCTCGGCTGATTCCTTGTATATAAAATGTATATACCAAATGTTCAAGTGTAGAGGCGTGTTTAAATTTATTGCCAACTCTATTTATGAGTTCTTTGTCTTTTTCACCGCCACCGTCGCTTTTGTCAAAACTTTGCCAGCAAGTTCGTATGGCACTTGCACAAACTTCTAAAGATGTATGTTGTAAGAGAGTTATTTTCATAAATTAGCCCTATTTTTTAATTAGGGCTAATTATATCAAAATTATTGTTTTAGTTGAAGTAGAGTGTTTAAAATTTGATCTGAAGTTGTGATAGTTTTAGCATTTGCCTGAAAACCTCTTTGGACTATGATAAGCTGAGTGAGAGAATGTGAAAGATCAACATTACTCATCTCTAAGGCACTAGATTGTATAAAGCCTCTTTTGCCAGTCGCTGCTTGACCAATGATTGGATCTCCAGAGTTAGAAGTTTGTATAAAAACTCCACCACCACTACTTTCAAGTCCTACATTATTTGCAAAACTTGCCATCGATACTTGTGCTAGACCAAAACTTCTACCATTTGTAAATGAACCTATAAGAGTTCCAGTTTCATCAATTCTTATACCATTTAAATCTCCTCCTGGAAAACCATCTTGAGATATTCCAGAAGTATTTGAAGTTGCATCAAAACTTGTCATTCCATCAAATTGATTTGCAGTTCCAAATTTTAAGTCAACTGTTTGATTAGGTGTTGAGCCGTTGTGACCTGAAAAGTTTATACTTGGAATTGAAGAAGTAGAAAAAGATCCGTCTGAATTAAATTTGATATTTCCATTTATATAACCTTTTGGAGAGCTTGTGCTAATTTCTCCAGGATCTGGAACACTTAAAACCATTCGCCAAGTGGAACCAGTTTTGTCTTGCGCAGTTTTT
The DNA here is from genome assembly GCA_027040375.1 of Campylobacteraceae bacterium. GTDB lineage: Bacteria > Campylobacterota > Campylobacteria > Campylobacterales > Sulfurospirillaceae > JAADIZ01. The sequence goes on along the minus strand of JALUMJ010000105.1, from coordinate 16,486 downwards.
CTAAATTCAAATCTTAAAGTATGTTTTGTTCCCAATGAATCAAATATATCTATACTAGAAGCATGAGTGGCAGAATAAAAAGGCTGCGTAATTTTAGAACTGCCGTCATTTGGTATGGTACCAGATAATGGAGTCATCATATCTAAAAATCTTTGATTATTCTGATCTCCTGCTTTTACTTTTATATTTAAGTCATTACCTGATGTGCCATTGGTTACTTCAAATTTTCCTTGATCATTAACGATAACGGAAGCATTATTATTTTGATTTTTAGCCAAGTCTTGTATCTCTTTTCTTAAATCTTCTGTATTATGAAAATGGGTAGCATCAACATTGTTTGAATCTACCACATAAGTTAATGGTGTGTAACTTGATCCCCCATCAAAACTAATTTGAAAATTATCCCCATCTTTTAAAGCGAGTGCCTCTCCTGTGTCATTAAAAAGCATGCTAACATCTAGTGCAGCGCCTGCTCCTGATGTTGTTGTGTCATCACCTGCTGTGGAATCTAATTTAAAAATCAATGATTTATTTTTTATTAAAGGACCTGAGTTAAGATTTGCTTTAAGAGTTACATTGGCAGTAGAATTTGCTGGTGTAGTGAGACCAGGTGGAATTTGTATATTTTTTATCGGTGCTGTAGAATCTATTTGATTTGTATTGGGGTCTCTTTTCCATCCTTGGACAACATAGCCATTGCTATCTACAAAGTTACCATTTGCGTCAAATACAAAATCTCCATTTCTTGAGAATTTATAAGTCTTTCCACCATCTGGACTTACCACAAAAAAACCATCTCCTTGGATAGCAAGGTCTGTATTTTTATCTGTTGTTTGGACTGAACCTTGTTTGAAGATTTTGGTTACTGAACTAACTTGAGTGCCAAGTCCAACTTGCATAGGGTTTTTTCCACCGAGTTCACCTTGAGGTGCAGTAGCTATCTTTGAAGTTTGACTAAGCATATCGGCAAAATTTACTCTTGAGTATTTAAAACCCGCAGTATTTACATTTGCTATATTGTTACCTTCTACATCTAAAGCCATTTGGTGAGCTTGAAGTCCAGAAACACCAGCCCAAAGAGATCTTAACATTTTATATCCTTTTTTACCTAACTGTTTTACTTTGCATTAAAGCTACAATTTTATTAAAAATTGTGCTTTAAATTTTCATTTGTAGTTTATTAAAGCAAAAAACATTCCTATTTTTTCATATTGATTGCATTTTGTATCATTTGATCGCTTGTTGTTATGCTTTTTGCACTTGCTCCATAAGTTCTTTGTGCCAAAATCAGTTCGCTCATGGCAACTGTCAAATCAACATTGCTATTTTCCAATTTATAAGGGTTGATTTTTGCCCCAAGGATAGGATTTCCATTTTTATCAGTAAAAAATATAGGTTTTCCACTATTGGCTGACTCTCTAAAAAGTGTATCACTAGTTTTACTCAAACCTTGATCGTTTTGGAAGTGATAAATTGCAACTTTTGCTATATCAGTACTTCTTCCATTACTAAAATTTGCTACAATATTTCCATTTTCATCAACATTATAATCTTTAAGAAGTCCAGATACTAAGCCATCATGATGTTCAGAGTGTGATTTTTCTATGCTTGCACTTGATATAAATCCTGTATAGCTATTGGGGCTTCCAACATCTATTTTTAAAGGTGTTCCACTATTTGACATCGTTGGTATGTTAGAAGTTAAAAGTTCACCACTACCAGAGAATGAAATATTCCCAGTTTTAGAATCAACTATATTATAAACTTTATCGCCGTTTTTATCAACTTGATATTTAGTTGGGTCATATGTTGAGTTTGGATTGTATTTTTCATAAAAAGATAAAATTTTCAAATCAGCATTCCAAATACTTCCCTCAGAAGGCTGTGGAACTTCTTTTGTATAAGTCATATCAAGTATATCTTTTCTCCCCTCAGGAGATATTATTGTTGAACTAAAGTGCTCTACATTTGGAATCTCTTGTTGTTTTGAATCAATATTTACTTCTGGATTTAAATTTGCTTTATATGTTACCTTTGTTGTTGCGGTTGCTGGATAATAGAGTATATCTGGAAGATTTATCTTTGTTTGAGAACCAACAGCCCCAAGAGGGATATCTTTTAAAACAGATACAGCAAATGGTTTTCCAGGAGTTGTTCCATCTTTTCCATAATATTTTCCGATATCATCCATCGTGCTTTGTGGAAGAGTTGTAGGTGTTATGTTATTTCCACTTGTCGCCAAGAGATAATTCCCATTTGCATCTACCAAATCCCCATTTGCATCTACATTGAAAGCACCAGCTCTTGTATAAGATGTGTTATTATTTGAACCTTGCACACCAAACCAACCATTACCACCAATCGCTAAATCAAATTTTTTATCAGTTGTTTGAAATATACCTTGACTCATATTTAAAGTAGGAGCCGTTTTTCTTACGCCTAAGCCAATATCGTCTGAAGTTGGCGAAAAATATGAATCAGACAGTGTTGAAGAAAAAATAGTAGAAAATTCAGGTGCATCACTTCTTTTATATCCGACTGTGTTTATATTTGCTATGTTTTCTGATATTGTATCTAAATAAAACTGATCTGCTTTTATGCCACTTACACCATTATAAAAAGAGGTATTCATTTTTTTATCTTAATAAAACTCAGATATGCTTGCCATCGGAACATAAGAAGAGCCAAGCTTCATAAGAGGTTTTCCATTGTCATATCTAACTGATTCAACAGGATATATACCAAACTGTGTTTTTTGTGCACTTCCATCACTGTCAGTATAATTCGCAGTAACACTGTATAATCCTTCTTTCATCTGTTGACCACTATCATCTACTCCATCCCATTGAAATTCCAAGATGCCATCTTTTCCTGCTTGGTCGTCTAGAGATACGGTTCTTACAACATTACCTTTTGAATCAGATATACTCAATGATCCACTTTGAATAGGATTTTTGAAATAAACTTCAAATTTTGCTGGACTATCTTTTGGTAGTGTTATATTGTTTGAGCCCAGACTTGCCATTTTACCAATAGCCGAAAGTGCTCCCATATTCATACTGCTATTAAGATTACTTACCAAATCTTTCATAGCTTTATTTGTATTATTAGCAGATTCTAATGTTGCTAGCTGTGAAGTTTGAGCGAGGATTTTTTCCGTATCCATTGGACTAGTTGGATCTTGATATTGAAGCTCGGTTAATAAAAGTTTCATAAAAGAGTCTTTATTTAACACAGATTTTGGATTTTGCGTTATTGTCCCACTTGACTTTGTATTACCATTTGCTACTTGATTTAAATCTTGTGTTATTCCATTTGTTGCCATAGTTTATCCTTTATACATATTGAGGCACTATAAGTTCTACAGTGCTTTCATAATTTTCTTGATTTTGTGTTTCATCAAAAGATTGGTTTTTACTCTGTTTGCTATTTTGGTTTTGTTGATTGTTTTTGCCTTGATCTGAGAAATTCATTTCAAGATTTGTAAATCCCATATTGACAAGCGAATTTTTAAATTCTGCTTGATTTTGAGTGAAGAGCGACATTGTATTTGTGTTTGAAGTTATGTTTACATGTAGGTTGTTACCTCTTGTTAAAAGGGTTACTTTTACTTCTCCTAAATCTTTAGGGTTAAGTGCCATTTGTAATTTCATAAGAGGCGGCTTATAACTTTCAACTTTTTCTTTTAAATCAGTAGAAAACTGGCTTAAACTTTCTCTTACATGTAAAGGTTTAACAGTTTTTAGTGTTTCTATCTTCGTTTGTGTTTTAAATTCATTTTTATTTATTGTTGGCTCGTGTTTAACTTCTTTATCTTTTTTTGAATCATCATCTAAAGAAGTTTTTGTAGATAAATTTTGTATATTATTCAAATTAATAGTTTTTTCATTTTTTTTCATTTTGAAATCTTTTAGTACTACATCATCTGCACTATGATTTAGTTTCAACGAATCTGTTCTCGTGAGAGATTTTTTTTCAGAAACTTTATCTTCTTTTGTTTTTTTTATCTTGATAGTTGGGATAACTTTATCTTCAGCCAAAGTTGTTTTTATATCTATATTCTTATTTGTACCAACAGTTTCGGTTTTAATATCCTTTTTGATAGTTGGGATAACTTTATCTTCAGCCAAAGTTGTTTTTATATCTATATTCTTATTTGTACCAACAGTTTCGGTTTTAACATCTTTTTTTATAAATTGATTTACTTTATTTTTTTTGTCTTGCTCGTTAGTTTGTACGATTACTTGTTCGGTTTTTTTGTCGATTGTTTTAAGTAAAGTCTGTAGTATATTTTTAGAAGAATCTTCTTTGTCCGCAGGTAAATTTTTTATAATATTTTTGATTATAATAGTTTTGTTATTTTGTGCAATTTTAGGAATGTCCTTAGCGTTTAAAACAGGCTCTTGCTCAGTTTTAACTTCAAAAAACTTTTTTACATCAAGTTTTGGAAAATCTTTTTGTAGTGTTTGAATTTTTTCTTTTGTAAATTTTATATTTTCTAAGCCTAAATCATATTTTTTTGATATTTTTTTGATATCTCCGATATTTTTTGCACTTAAAAATTCATTCAATATAGATTTATTATTTAAAATTTTTTCAAGTTTGTCAGAAAACTTAGGAAATTTTATATTTTCGTTAGGGCTTTTTATAAGAGATATTATGTTTAAAACTTCATTCAATAATAGATCACTTGAGGGTTTCTTTTTATCATTTTTAAGCATTGCATCTATAACTTTATCAGATTTTTCAGATGTTTTAATTTCTGCACTAACATCTAGCTTGATATTGTTTTTAATTTGGTCAAATAAAATAGCAACAAAGTCCTTTGAGCTATCCTTTGTCTTTGAAGGGTCTGCATCTTTGCCATTTTTTGGTGCATTTATGGCTTTAGGTTCAGTTGCTACAATGGAGATTAGATTTTGCATAATTCAACCTTTTATTTTATAAATTAGATATAAGCAAAAAACATTCCAATCTTCTATATGTTTTATTTTAAGAAAATTTAGATATAATGCACAGCTTAATATTTTTAACTTTATAAGTTAAGAGGAGAAAAAAATGGATTTAGTATTTAAAAATATCGCAGTTATCGCACATGTTGATCATGGAAAAACTACATTAGTTGATGAATTATTGAAACAATCGGGAACTTTTACAGACCATCAAAAACTTGATGAACGAATGATGGATACAAATGATTTAGAAAAAGAGAGAGGCATAACTATCCTTTCTAAAAACACAGCTATTCACTATAAGAATTTTAAGATAAATATTATAGACACCCCAGGTCATGCCGACTTTGGTGGCGAAGTTGAACGAGTTTTGAAGATGGTAGATGGAGTATTACTTTTGGTGGATGCTCAAGAAGGTGTAATGCCTCAAACAAAATTTGTTCTTAAAAAAGCACTAGAGCTTGGTTTGAAACCAATCGTAGTTATAAATAAGATAGATAAACAAGCAGCAGATCCTGAGAGAGTTGTAGATGAGGTTTTTGACCTTTTAGTTGCCCTTGGTGCAAACGAAGACCAACTTGATTTCCCTATAATATATGCAGCTGCAAAAGAGGGATATGCAAAGTATGATATGAGCGATGAAAATAAAAATCTTGAACCTTTGTTTGAGACAATTATAGATTCAGTGCCAGCACCTACAGGCTCAGCCGAAAATCCTTTGCAACTGCAAGTTTTTACGCTTGATTATGATAATTATGTTGGAAAGATAGGAATAGCTAGAATCTTTAATGGAGATATCAAGAAAAATGCAACTGTTATGGTTGCCAAAGCAAATGGTGAAACTATAAAAGGCAGAATCTCAAAACTTATAGGCTTTAAAGGGCTAGATAGAATAGATATCGATGAAGCAGTAAGTGGAGATATCGTTGCAATCGCAGGTTTTGAGACTTTAGATGTTGGCGATAGCGTTGTTGACCCTGAAAATCCAATGCCGCTTGATCCTTTGCATATAGAAGAGCCTACACTTTCAGTTGTATTTGCAGTAAATGATTCTCCTTTTGCAGGGCTTGAGGGCAAATATGTCACATCAAATAAACTTGACGAGAGACTAGCAGCTGAGATGAATACAAATATTGCTATGAGATATGAAAATGCAGGCGAGGGAAAATTTAAAGTTTCAGGTCGTGGAGAATTGCAAATAACAATACTTGCAGAAAACATGAGACGAGAAGGTTTTGAATTTTCATTAGGTCGCCCAGAAGTTATACTAAAAGAAGAAAATGGCGTAAAAATGGAACCATATGAGCATCTTGTTGTAGATGTTCCAGATGAATTTACAGGCGTGGTTATAGAAAAATTAGGTCGTAAAAAGGCTGAGATGGTTGCTATGAATCCAACAGGAGATGGGCAAACTAGGATAGAGTTTGAAATCCCAGCTCGTGGGCTTATCGGTTTTCGTGGACAATTTTTGACAGATACTAAGGGCGAGGGTGTTATGAACCACTCATTTTTAGAATTTAGAAGCTTAAGTGGCGCGGTTGAACATCGTAAAAATGGAGCTTTGATATCTATGGAAGACGGCATCGCTGTTGGATATTCATTATTTAATCTACAAGATAGAGGTACGCTTTTTATAGGACCACAAATCAAAGTATATAAAGGCATGATTATCGGTGAACACGCAAGACCAAATGACTTGGATGTAAACCCAATCAAAGGTAAAAATCTTACAAATGTCAGAAGTAGCGGTGCTGACGAAGCTATAAAATTGGTTCCACCAAGAGACATGGGATTAGAGATAGCATTAGAATGGGTTGAGAATGATGAATTAGTGGAAGTAACTCCAACAAGTATAAGAGTAAGAAAAAGACTTTTGGATGCCACAAAAAGAAAAAGAGCCGCTAGATAATTAACCAACTCCAGAGATAGTTTATCTGATTAGAAAAACTATCTCTAAAATTATATCCCCTAAAAATGTTATAATACCATTACGAAGCAATGGAGTAATAATCATGAATGGAATCAAAGCTTTAAAAATATCAGTATTAGTTGTGATTGTTGTAGCTGTAATATATACGATAGTTAGCGTATTTATGCATGGAGACAAACAAACAAGTGCGAATTATAAAAAATTTGGACAAAGTGTTGCAAGAGATAAAAAAACCTCGACAGAAGGAACTGATCCAAGCGATGTGGCAGTTGACGGTATATTAATCAATCTAAGAGGCAACCAATACTCTTATATGAAATCAGACATGACGATAAAAATGAAGAATAAAGCAGATAAAAAAAAGTTAGAAAAAAATATTCAAAAAGTTAGAGATTTGATTCTTAGATACTCATCTACAAAAAGTGGGAGTATTTTAGCTACCCCAAAAGGAAAAGAAGAGTACAAAAATGATTTAAAAGATATGATTAGCAATACATTTGGGTATGAAGTCCAAGCTATCTATTTTAGAAATTTTGTTTTGGCACAGTAGGTTTTTGAAAAAATAGAAAAAATAGAGATAAAGAAGCGATAAAAGCTGCATACAAAAATAGTTTGTCCCCGTATAAATAACCAGATAACAAAGCTCCAATAAAACCACCAAGCCCAAATGATAACCCATAATAAAACTGAGATGAAAGTTTTTTATTTTGATAAGTTAAATATAAAAAGCTGATAGCAGCTGTGTGATGTAGTGCAAAGCCAAATGCGTGTAGTGATTGGGATAGATAAGCAATGCCAAGAGAGTTTGGATAAAGATACAATAAAAGCCATCGTATTATAGTTAAAAATATAGCTAATTTCATAAGTGAAAGAAGCTCAATTCTTTTAAATAGTGTAGCTTGAAAATAAAATAGAGTGATTTCGCAAATGATTGAAAATGTCCAAAGATAGCTAACGGTTTGGAGCGAAATACCATGATCAGTCTCATATATGGTAAAAAAATTATAAAAGAATCCAAAGCTCATCTGCATAAAAAATATACTAATCCAAAACCAAAGTACTTTTTTAAATAAAAATTTTTCTTCTATAACTTTTTTTATTGTAGATATTTTATCGCTATAGGATGTGATTGAAAAACCAACAATAGCAAGAATCACAACAGTTACTAAAAAATAGTTTAAGCCAACTGTGTAATTACTTAAATTTCTTGCTAGAATTATGCCACAAAGCATAAAACCAAGTGAACCATATAGCCTTGATTTTCCAAATCTTTCTTTTTTTAGAAATCCAAGTGCATATGTTTCGACAAATGGAAGCATTAATCCAAATGAGATTCCTAAGAGTATATTTGGAATGATAAAATAGTAAAAATTTTGGATACTAAAGTAAAAAAGTATTGCCGATATGAGTGAAAGAAGTAAGCCAAAATGAAATATATTAGGCGTGAGATTAATTTTACTTAAAAAGAAAAAAGGCAATAAAAATCTCATCAAAGGCCCAAGTGAAAATATAAATCCAATTTGAAATGTAGAGTAGTTTAGTCCACTAAGCATCTTTGGTAAAAAAACGATATAGATAGCCACTAATACAAAATAAAAAAAGAAAAAAGAGGATATGCGAAAAAATAGACTCAAATCAAGCCTTGTAATTCTGTGGAATAGTCCCCGATAAGATGTCATGCACACCTAGCTTCTCTTTGGTAAAAAACATGATTAAGAAAAAAGGTGGAATGATGATAGAAATAGTAAATATGATATATCTAGCGATGAGGCTGAAAACAGAAGGCTTGTTGCCTTTGTCATCTGTTAGCTTGATATCATATGCTTTGTACCCAGGCGTTTGAGCTCTGAAGAATAAAAAAGCAGTTGTGATGAAGAAATGCGGAATCATGATATATACCCAACCTAACAACATGTGATCTCTAAATTCTTCACGCGAACCGATAACTAGATAGAAAACTACATAAGTTATAGGCATAAAAATCATAAATGAGTCAGTTAAAAAAGCTTTTATTCTGTTTATAACAGGAGAGATATTTGGCGTATATTCTTTTTTTTCTTTTTGCTTGAATTTACCTTTTTTTGTGTCTCTCCATCTCATATATGGTTAATTTCCTCTGCTGCCTGGCTTATAAGCCGTGCTTCCATCTTTGCATAATGGACACTCATCGCTTTCATATATGTCAAATTCAAAATCAGCCAATGCAAAGAAAGGGAGATTTTTTGGTAACTTACATGTAGGTTTAGATTCTTTGTCACTCCCAACTCTTTTACAGAAGCCTCTATTTGCAAGCGCACTAAAACCTACTATATTTGCGCCCATGCTTTGGGCTACGACTGCTGCTTCTAGAGCGGAGCCACCCGTTGTGATTATATCTTCGCAGATGAGGATATTTTCACCTTTTTTGATTTCAAAACCTCTTCTTATCGTCATTTTTTTATCAACTCTCTCAGCAAATATAAATCTTACTCCAAGCGAGCGAGCCAGCTCATAACCAGCTAGTACACCGCCAAGCGCAGGTGAGCAAACAGTGTCGATAGTTATGCCACTTTTTTTGATTTGCCCAGCTAGTGCCATTGCTAATTTTTCAGCAGTTTTAGGGTTTTCTAAAACCTTTGCACTTTGTAGGTAAAATTTTGAGTGTTTGCCACTGCTAAGCAAGAAGTGTCCCTCTAAAAGAGCATTTGCCTCTTTGTAAATCTCTTCTATATTCATATTTTTAATATCTCTGCTTCTTTATCTTTAACCAAAGAGTCGGTTTGAGAGGTGGCATTGTCAGTTATCTTTTGAACTTCATCATATGCTTTTTTTGCCTCGTCTTCAGTTATCTCTTTGGCCTTTTCAAGTTTTTTAATTTTATCATTTGCTTCTTTTCGTATATTTCTTATAGAGATTTTATTTTTATCACCCATAACTTTAGCTTGTTTTGCACCCTCTTTTCTCTGCTCAGTTGTCATCGGAGGGAAAAACAGTTTGATACTTTCACCATCATTATTCGGGTTTACGCCGATATTTGCAGAGCCTATAGCGTGTTCGACCTCTTTTAAAAGATTTTTCTCCCAAGGGGTTACGCTGATAGTTGTAGCATCATTTACTAAAACTGTAGCTACTTGAGTAAGAGGCGTTGCAGTTCCATAATAATCAACTTTTACATTCTCTAAGATAGAAGTAGATACTTTCCCGCTTCTTATAGTTGTAAAATCTCTTTTTAGTGATGCAAGAGATTTTTCATTGTGTTCTTTTTGTTCTTCATAAATAAGACTTAGTTCCATTAGTTATCCTTCATTAGTAGTTTTGTTGAAATTTTATCATTTATCGAGATGATCACTCTATTTCTTTTCTTTAATAATTTTAAATTTACTGTTTTATCAATATTTCCATCATTTACTTTTGCTTTTTGCCATCCATGTTTACTCACATAAATAGAGGCACCAAAAGCTCTCTCTTTGGTCTTTACATGTATGCTCTTTAATACACCATTTTTTGGATAAACAAGCGGTTCTAGCCAAATTGCATCTAGGTATTTAAATTTTAGTAAATATTTTAGATTTGTCTTGCCCACAAGTGCACTTCTATCCAAATCAAACAAATCGCTTTTTTGCCCAACTGCTCCCATATTTTGGTTTATTATAGCATCAAATCCAAAAGATTTTGCAATTTTCTCGACTCTTTTATCATACTCTCCATATGGATATGTATAATATTTTGGCCTTACATGTAGGTTTTTTTTAAATATTTTTAAACCCTTACTGAAGTCATCTTTGATTGACTGATCGCTCATATTTGTTAGATGAGGATGTGCGTATGAGTGAAACTCTAAAGATCCGTATTTTGAAATTTCTCTTAATTGTTGCCAAGTAAGATAATCAGGGTATCTTTTTTCACTAGCCTCCACATATACAAATAGTGAAAAAGGATAGTTAAATTTCTTAAATATTTCCAACCCATTGTCGTAAAAACTCTTAAAATTATCGTCAATAGTTAGCACAACCCAATTATCTTGAATTGTTTCTTTATCTTTTATAGCATTCACAAGTTTTTCAAGAGGTATAACTTTATATCCAAAATCTTTAAAATATTGAAACTCTTTTATCAATTCTTGTTTTGTTGTGTCAGTACTAGGATGCCTGCTATCGCCGAATCTATGATAAACAAATATATGAGCATCTGCCCATAAAGTTATCACAAATAATAGCGATAGCAGAACTATTTTCATAGTTTATTTTGTTTTAGGAGCACTTGGGGCTTTCGGTGCAACAGGAGTTTGAGCTGTTGCAGGCTTTACTGGTATTATTGGTTTTTCTACCTTGATAGTTTCTGCAATTGAGACTTTTTTCTCTTGATTGTAAAAATAACCAAGTGCTAGAGTATTTATTAAAAATACAAATCCAATAACAAATGTGAATTTTGCCATAAATCCAGCTGGACCTTTTGCTCCAAATAGTGATTCATTGCTTCCGCTATATGCGCCTAATCCGATTGATGAGCTCTTTTGCAATAGTATAGCTATAGTTAAAACTGCTGCTAATATAAATTGTAAGACCAATAGTGTTCCGGTCATAAAATTTCCTTTTTTTGATTTTAGTCCTCATTATTTATGCAATTATTGAGGTACCCTTTGGTATAATCGGTGATTATATCCAAAATTTGTTAAAAAAAAGATGAAAATGCAAAGTATTATATATAATGTATAAAAAAAACCATTTAATAGAGTTTGAAAAACACGCAAGTACATACGATTCTTTCTCTATAATTCAAAAAAGTATAGCAAAAGAGCTTGTAGAAAGATTAGATTTCTGCCCAAAAAATGTATTGGATGTTGGTTGTGGAACGGGTGAGATATATAAAAATATAACTTGGAAACTTGACGCATTTACAGGAGTTGATTTTTCACAAACTATGTGTAAACTTCACCCTAAAAGTAGTGAGGTAACAATATTTTGTGAAGATTTTGAATCAAAATCTTTTAAAGAAAAAATACTCAATATTGCTCCTTTTGATATCATACTATCTTCGTCTTCGCTTCAGTGGGCAAGAGATTTGGAAAATACTTTTAAATTTTATAACAGCATTGGTGGCAAAATTGCCTTTTCTATATTTACTGATGGTACTTTTAAAAGTCTTTATAATATATTAGATAGAAAGAGTTTTTTACCAGAGTATAATTATTTGGTTAAGCTATCAGATATATTTGAAAATTCTAAAGTTTCAAAGCACACATATAAACTAAAATTTACAGACAATATCTCAATATTTAGGTATATAAAAAATAGTGGCATAGGAGGAGGAAATGAGATATTAAATTATAAAAAAATTAAGTATCTCATAGAACACTATCCTCATGATTATTTAGAATTTGAAGTTGCATTTATAATTAAAGCATAAAATCTTATTTTTAGTTTTCAAAAAAATAGAAAATTTCGCCATATTGTATTTAATTCGATATTTACATAATTAAATATAATATTAAAGATAATATTTATTTTTTTATAAAGTAAAGTTCGCTAGACTTGTTGTTGTAGAATAAAAATTTCGTTAAAGGATAATATATGAATGTTGAAATATCCAGAAGAAGATTTTTACAAGGAAGCGTTGCCTTAAGTATATTAGGCGGCATCTCACTCTCTAGTGATAAGTTGTTTTCACAAGAGAGCAAAGATGGGCTTTCGGGTGAAAAGAAGATCGAAGATGTTCCTTTTTTATGTGCAATGTGCGTAAATAAATGTGCAGGCTTCGCAAGAGTGGAAGACGGGGTTGTCAAAAAATTGAATCCAAACCCATATTTTCCAAAGAGCAGAAATATGCTTTGCCCAAGAGGAAATGCAGGTATTCATACTCTATACGATCCAGATCGTTTAAAATATCCTCTTGTGAGAATAGGTGAGAGAGGAGATGGAAAGTATAAAAGAGTGAGTTGGGATGAAGCTTATAAGGCTATACTTCACGGAACAGATAAGTTTAAAGGAATTTTGCAAATTCTTGATGAAGAGAAAGATAATCGCTCAACCATAGGTTATTGCAATGGCGAAGGCCTTTCAAAAGAGGGTTTTGAGGATTTGATGGGACAAAAGATTGGTACTCCAAACTATGTCGATGAGATTAGTATATGCCTTGAAACAACACTTGCGGGATATTTCAATACAATAGGTACTTATGGAGAAGCAGATTTAAACAATTGTGATTATTTGATAATCGCAGGAGCAAATCGTGCCGAGGCTATAATCACTCCAGATACTATGGATATGTTTAAGAGAAACAGAGGAAGAGGTCTCAAAATGATAGCCATAGACCCAAGATATACAAATACTGTGGCAAATGCAGATAGATGGTATGCTATAAATCCAGGTACGGATCTTGCCTTTGTTTTGGCTCTGACTTATGTGGTTTTAAAAGAAGATCTTTATGATAAAGATTTTGTTGCTAAGCATGCTGTTGGTTTTGAAGATTATAAAAAACATATTCTTTCTCATAACTACACTCCACAGTGGGCAGAAAAAATCACAGGCATACCAGCTGATGAGATTTACAAAACCGCAGTTGAATTTATGAGAGCTATAAATCCTATATATTATCAAGGAAGAAGAAGCGTTTTTGCTAAAAATGATTTTCAACTTCGCCGTGCCATGGCAATCTTTCAAGGATTAAGCGGAAATCTTGATAAAAAAGGCGGCATCATATATGGAAAGAAACTAAAACTTCCAAAAGAAGATATAAACGCGCCGATGTATGGACAGGCACAAGAGAGATTTGATGTGAGCTCTGTTGCTATTCCTTCGGGAAAAACAGGTTCATGGATATTGTTTAGGAATATGATTTTAGAGGGAACAAATCCATATCCAGTAAGAGCGATGTTTATGCGAAAACATAATCCTATGAGCGGTGTTCCAAATACTACAAAAACAGAACAATTTTTAAGAAAGATGGATTTAAATGTCATGATTGATATATTGCCAAGCGATACTACAATGTTCTGTGATGTAATACTTCCTGAAGCTTCATATTTGGAGAGAACTTCACCGGTTGCAAGTTATGGCTTTTTAGAACCGGCAATTGTTCAGAGAAAAGCAGCGATAAAGCCTCTATATGAAACAAAAACTCCAGAAGTTATATATAAAGAGTTAGCAGAAAAATTAACAAAACCATTATGGAAAAATACTCTAAAATATGACGAAGATGTTCAAGATGATACAAAAGGTATGAATGCTGGTGATCTTGAAAAATATTATAAAGAGAATGGATTTGATTTAACTGATTTATATGAAAAAACCGTTGAAGAAGCAAATAAAGAAAAAGTAGTAAAAGCATTTGGCGAAGAAGCATGGAATATACTAGAAGAAAAAGGTGTTTACTATCCAAATATGAAAACTTACTACAAGAAAATCAATGCAAATACATCTGAGTATTATCCTGATGATAAAAAATTCTACACAACTAAAAAAGATAAACTTAAGGTTATTATGAATTTTAAAAATTTAGCCAAAAAAGGAGTTGATCCTATGCCTAAATGGCATAATGAGTGGGCTTTTGAAGTTCCAAAGGGTCAATTTAGACTGATAACTGGCAGACATGCTCAGTTTACTCAAAGCGGAACGACAAATAACATAATGTTAAGAGATTTAATTCGCACAAACTATCTTTGGATAAACAAAGATGTTGCTAAAAAAAGAGGTATAGAATTTGGTGATAAGCTTGAAGTGAAAAGTAGTGTGGGAAAGATAAATATCAAAGCTTTTCCAACAGACAGAATAAGTGAAAATCAGATATTTTTACTTCATGGCTTTGGAGGAAGTAGCGAAGAAATGGAGTTTGCATATGGACATGGTGCAAATGATGCTCGTATCATCGAAGATAAGGTTGAGCCTGTTTATGGTGGAGCTGTTATGCATGAAACAAATGTTGAAGTAAGGAAGGTGTGAAATGAATTATGCAATGGTGCTAGATTATCAAAATTGTATCAACTGCAAGGCTTGCGAAGTAGCGTGTAAAGAGCAAAACAATGTTCAACTCGGTGCGGATAAGCAGAGAATTTGGGTTGGTCAGACAGATAATGTGATTTTTGGAAACTTGTTTGTAAATTTTTATCCCTCCCAGTGTAATCATTGTCTGGATGCTCCGTGTGTCGATGTTTGTCCTACTCAAGCTAGTCATTTTGTTGAAGGCGGTTTGGTTTTGGTCGATCAAAAAAAATGTATTTTGTGCAAAGGGTGTATGGAAGCTTGTCCTTATGATGCGAGATTTGTAGATGATGAAAGAGTGGCAGTAGATAAGTGCACATTCTGTTATGATACTAGAATTTTAAAGGGAGAAACCACTACGGCTTGTCAGGCTACATGCCCTACAAAAGTAAGAATGTTTGGTGATTTAGATGACGAAAATGGTGATGTAATCCAGCTTTTAAAAACGAGGAAGTTTTTTGTGCTTAAAGCAAAAGAGGGAACAGTTCCAAAACTTTTTTATCTCGTACCGGAAAATGACGAAGAATATGCCTTGCAGTCTATAGGGCATAGCAATAAAATCTATACTTGGGATGAAATGTCTCCTATTATTAAAGCAGCAAAAGCAAAAAGGAGTATGCAATGGAAAAAATCGTAATCGCAGGAGTTGAGATAAATAGAGTTTCAATTAAGGAACTTTTGTTTAACAGATATATGCTTTTGTCTTACATACTTCTTGCCATAGGCGTATATGGTATCTATGAAGTTGTTCAAATGAGATATTTTTTAGTAGGTGCAACTGCAGCTGATGCTGGTATGCATCCGGGTACTCATCAAATGGTTACAGCTATGAAAGATGCAGTATTTGGTGAAGGCGGAGAAGTAAAAAGAGAAGCGCCTTGGTCTTTATTTATCGTAAATTACATGTACATGATATATACAGGAAGTGGTATTATTTTCCTAGTTGCGTTAGATGAGATACTAAATCTTCAAATAATCAAAAAAACTGCGGCTGGCTTTTTAACTTTTGGTATATCTATGGTTATCGGAGGTCTTTTTACCATTATGGTTGACTTGAATCCCCTTCATATGCTATGGATGGCAGGAAGTCCAAATTTCGGTGCAGGAATGTGGCAAATGTTACCATTGTATATGGTGTATATTCCATTTGTGTTATTTGAGATATATCTTTTGATAACCAAAAAAGAGGGATGGGTGAAGACTATATCTTATGCCATACTATTTTTGTCCGTGATTATAGATATAGCCGAGTATTATATACAAGCAAACTTGTTTAGTCTAAATGAAGCTAGACACTTATGGACAACATATCCATGGCTAACACTCTACTTTATAATATCCGCATATGTTGCCGCTATAGGTGTTATGGGGTTATATAGTTTTTTTACATACAGAAAAGTTCTTAAAAATGAGTATCATACTTTGATAGAGGTTTTGAGGAAAATGGCTTTGATAACCATTACACTATTGGCAGTTTATGAAGCACTTTCTTATTTGTCTATAGATAAGGCATGGGCATTTCTGATACTATTTGGACCATTTAAATATCTATTTTTTGGAGGGTACATACTTTTAGCTATGACTATTCCATATCTCTTAATGCTTAGAGAGGGTAAAAACTATATGACAGTAGTGGCATCGGTGTTTAT
>JALUMJ010000104.1 GCA_027040375.1 Campylobacteraceae bacterium | reverse complement strand
ACCAACACTCCAGACAGGAAGAATTATAAGTTTATCAACTCCAGCGAAACACTCGACAAAACCTTTTAGATTATCATGAACTCTTGAGTATTTATGCGGTTGCCAAATCACAGTTATCTTTTTTAAGTTCATCATTTTGGCATATTTTCTAGCAGAATGCATAGTAGCTGTTATCTCGGTAGGATGATGACCATAATCATCAATTAAAGCAAAATTATCCTCTTTTTCTATGATATCAAATCTCTTTTTGATGCCTCTATAGTTTTTAAGTCTCGCCCTTGCGGTTTCTATATCCATCTCACTTAAACTCGCTAGTACCGCCAACGAAGCGTCTATTGCTATATGTTCACCGATACCCCACACTTCAAATCTTCCCAAATCTTTTAGTATAAACGAAGTAAAAGGCTCGTCATTTTTAATAAGTGTTTTGATATCTTTTAAATCACGGCTTGGATACAGTCTTATGGCTTCAAGTTTATCAAGCGTACCAAGAAACTCATCTTCAGCATTTATCACTCTTATAGTTGCGCTTTTTAAAAACTGCTCATATGCTCCATAAAATCTTTTTAAATCATAATTATAATACTCCATATGCTCTGGCTCTGCATTTGTAACAACTGCCACATAAGGATTTGAATTTAAAAAACTCTCATCACTTTCATCTGCTTCAAAGATGATATTATTGCTCACTTGATAGTGCATATTTGTATCAAACTGCTTACTTTCAGCACCTATGATAACAGTGCCTTCGACCATGGATGCTAGCATCGCAGAAGTTGTGCTTTTACCATGAGCTCCGCATGTTGCGAACACTCTTCTGTCTTTTAATATCAAAGGTAGGGCATCTTTTCGGGACAAGGTCAAGATATTTCTTTTTCTTGATTCCACTAGTTCTACATTGTCATCTTTTGCAACTGAAGTATAGATAATAAGGTCTTGATTTTTAATATTTTTAGCATCATGAGGGATACTTGCTTTTATACCCTCTTCTCTTAATTTTTTAGTTATTTTTGTCTCTTTTATATCTGAGCCACTTACAACAAAGCCCTCTTTTTGAAGATATCTAGCCAATCCAGAGAGTCCGATGCCACCAATTCCTACAAAATGGATGAATTTCATATATTATCTTCCTTGATGAAGTCGCTAATTCTTGTCAATACTTCTTTCGTCTTTTCACTATTTTCAACTAGCGCTATACGAACATAAGCACTTCCTATTCCCTCTCGTCCCAAAAAACTTCCAGGAAGAACTTTTACACTTTTCTTTTCATATAATCTTTTTGTAAATTCTAAATCATTATCAACTTCAAGCCAAACATAAAAAGTAGCGTCACTTTTTTTGACACCTAAAATCTCACTTGCCAATTCTAGGTTTTTCTTATAAACAGCTCTTGATTTTTCTACATGTAGCTCATCACTCCAAGCAACACTAGCTGCTTTTTGCAAAGGCAGTGGAACCGCAACTCCTACATAAGTTCTATATTTTAAGTACTCTTTCAATACATTTCTATCACCTGCTATAAAACCAGATCTAAGTCCAGGAGCGCTACTTCTTTTAGAGATTGAGTTTATAACCAATATATTTTTAAAATCCGTGTTTCCTACATGTAAACTAGCTTCAAGCAAAGAGACGGGTGCATCGTTAGAATAAATCTCACTATAACATTCATCATTCATCAATACAAAATCATATTTTAATGCTAATTTTACCCATTTCCCCAACTCATCCAAACTCATAGTTGAAGAGGTGGGGTTATTTGGAGAATTTAAAATAACCAAGTTTGCTTTTTTCAATCTTGCATCACTAATATCAGGCTTAAAGCCATTTTCCTTTGTCAAATTTAGATGAATCACATCAGCTCTGCAAGCAGTTGCAGCACCCTCATATATCTGATAAAAAGGATTCGTAAAAGCTATGATAGGATTTTTCACATCAAAAAGTAAAAACTGAGGAAAGTTAAAAAGAACTTCTCTAGTGCCAAATGTTGGTATCAACTCATCTTGCTCCAACTCAACACCAAATCTTCTCTTTACAAAACCTAACTGGGCAGTTTTAAGATACTCCTCACCAGCAGTTTTGGGGTATTTTTTTAAAAGCTTAGTGCTATTTTTAAGCTCATCTTGTATAATCAAAGGCGTTTCAAACTGAGGTTCACCGATAGTCAAAATTGCTTCACTATACTCCTGCGATGGTTTTATGTCTTTTAATAATTCACTCAATTTTTCAAATGGGTATTTTTCAAATTTCAATCTTCTTTCTCCATATCATCTTTGTCCATCATCATTGCTACAACTATAAGCCCAATCAAAAACAGAATAACAACTGCAATAAAAAAATATGACATTAATTTTTACCTCTTGAGGGAATAGACATTTTAAATTTCTTAATTAACATTTCACTCTCCTTATTTATATATCAAATCATATCTCTTTTTATTAAACTAGGGTTAAACTTTAAACTTTTTAAAAAGTTTAAAGTTTAACCCTGACCCCTTTTAGAGAGTTGTTTTTTCCAGCCCCATAGTTTTTTTGCATTTAAGGACTCTTGTTTTTCTATATCGCATAGAAGTATCTCTTCTTTATGTCCAAGTGAGAGTTCAATCTCTCCGTAAGGGTTTACTAGTTTACTGTGTCCATAAAATTTCCATGATATTTGATCATCACTGTAATTTCCTACTCGGTTGGCTCTTAAAATGTACATAGAGTTTAAAAATGCCCTTGTTTTTAACATGGCTTGCCATCTGTTTGCTGAATCAAATGTTGAGGATGATGGCATCAAAACTACATCTACATTTTTTTGCATGGCATCCATCCAAACTGCATCAAAATGCGCTTCATAACCATTTATGATTCCAAATCTTATCTTGTTTAGTGTAAAAACTGGTGTAGAAAATGTCTCTATAGCATTATCAAAAAACCTTTCTTCATCCCAATGTTTAAAATTTATCAAAAATTGTTGATTATAATAATGCACACTTTTAGGCGAAAATTTTGCGACAGATTTAAACAGTTTTTCACCTTTAACCAAGATAATCGGAGCAACTGCAATCATATTGTATCTTCTGCATAAATCTTTTAAAATTTTTATCTTGTGATTTGTTTGCTCTTTTATCATAAGAATTGGCATAGTTTCCAACTCTTTAAAAAAACTATTTAGTGCATATTCGCTCAATAAAACAAGCTCCACACCTTTTTTCTCACAAATTCTAAAATAATAATCTAATTTTGCTTCACTCATAGGAAGAGTGGAAAGCTGAAGCGCGGCACATTTCATGAGTGCTCGTTGCCTATTTGTAGTTTTTCATACTCTAGTTTGGCATCTTCTATCATTTTCGTGGCCTCATTTAAAACTGCTATTCCTTTTTTGTATTCATTCATACCATCTTTTAGCGTGATACTTGGGTTGCTTAACTTTTCTAAAATCTCTTTTGCACTTTTTAACTTATCTTCAAAGCTTATTTCATTATCCATCTAATGCCTTCCTTATATAAAAATCAAATTTATCATATTCTACTAAAAATGCGTCGTGCCCGTAGCTACTATCCACGCAATGATACTCGACTCGTTCCCCTCTTCCTAAATCTTTTAGGGAGTCTCTAATAGTCTCCATTTCACTTGGCATAAAAAGCATATCACCTCTAAAAGAGACAAGTGTCATCTTGGCTTTTATACTTTTCAAGGAAGCACTTAGAGAATCTTTGTTTCTTGAAGCATCAAATATATTCATCGCTTTTATGATGTAAAGATAGCTTAATGGATCAAATCTTTTCGCAAAGTTTTGTCCATTATACTCCATATATCTCTCAACTTGAAATCTTCCAAAAAGCTCATACAGACCATCTGTTTCAACATAATTTCTACCAAATTTCTTTTGCATGGATTTTGGGCTTAAAAAGCTTATATGCCCAGCCATCCGACCTATGGCAAAACCATTTAATCCTATATCTTCAAAATCTTCTTTTTTGTAATTACCATCTTGAAATCTTGTATCTTTTACGATGCCTTCCATGGCCAACTTATTAAACGATATCGCCCAAGGGCTTGTTGCATAGGTAGAGGCTAACATAATCACTCTATCTGTAAATTCTGGGTGTTCAATACCAACACAAAGCGCTTGCATGCCACCAAGCGAGCCACCAATAACTGCATAAGCTTTGTTAATTCCAAGTCTTTTAAAAAGATTCATCTGAGAATTAATCATATCACTTATAGTAATCACAGGGAACTTCATGCGAAGTGGCTTTTGTCCTTTTTTGGTTTGGCTTGTCGGTCCACTTGAGCCAAAACAGCTCCCAAGGATATTTACACAAATCACAAAGTATTTTGTAGTATCTATCACTTTACCATCACCGATAAGTCCATCCCACCAGCCCGGCTTTGAGTCGCCTTCATACTTGCCAGCCGCATGGTGTGAGCCTGTAAGTGCATGAAAAACGACTATAGCATTTGACTTATCACGATTTAACTCACCATAAGTTTCATAAGCAAGAGTATATCCTTCTAAAATACGACCACTCTCAAGATAGAGTTGCTCGTCAAAATACTCACTACTTGTAAAAATTTTCATATATACCTAATTTATCCTATAATTTGGTGCTTCGTGTGTGATTATAACATCGTGAACATGACTCTCTTTTAAACCTGCACTTGTAATCTCTACAAATTCAGCCTTGTCTTGAAAATCAATCAAATCTTTACCGCCGACATAACCCATAGATGACCTAAGCCCACCGATTAGTTGATGAACCACATCTTTGATAGAACCGATAAGTGGAACTCTTCCCTCAATCCCCTCAGGCACTAGTTTATCTGTTGCAGTTCCATCTTGAAAGTATCTATCTGTGCTGCCTTGCGCCATAGCTCCGATACTTCCCATGCCTCTATAAGTTTTATATTGTCGTCCTTGATAAGTTATGATTTCACCAGGACTTTCAACAGTTCCTGCAAGCAAACTTCCTATCATCACAGAACTTGCTCCTACAGCTAGTGCTTTTGCTAAATCACCAGAGTATTTTATACCGCCATCTGCGATGATAGGCACTCCGTGAGCTTTACCAACTTCACTACACTCTTCTATAGCTGAGATTTGAGGAACTCCAACACCTGCTACTATCCTAGTGGTGCATATGCTCCCCGGTCCAATTCCCACTTTAACCGCGTCGGCTCCAGCTTCTATGAGAGCTAGCGTGGCTTCTTTGGTAGCTATATTTCCAGCTATTATATCAACATCTAACAACTCTTTTATCTTTCTTACTGTATCTATGATGCCTTTTGAATGACCATGGGCAGAGTCCAAAACAAGTACATCAACACCAGCTTTTACAAGAGCTGTAGCTCTATCTACTTGTCCAACACCAATAGCGGCTCCTACTATAAGTCTTCCAAATTCATCTTTATTTGCATTTGGATACTCTTTTCTTTTCTTCAAATCTTTTATAGTAATCAAGCCTTCTAGCTTGTTATTTTTTCCGACAACTGGGAGTTTTTCCACTTTATTTGTCTTAAATATCTCTTCAGCTTGATCAAGTGTTGTGCCTTTTGAAACTGTGATAAGAGGCATAGGGGTCATCACTTCGCCAACTTTTTTATCAAATATAGTTTCAAATCTTAAATCTCTATTCGTCAAAATTCCAATCAATATATCATCATCATTTATAACAGGAACGCCAGAGATTCTATACTCGCTCATGATATCTGCTGCTTCTCGTACACTTGAATCAAAATGCACAGAAACTGGGTCTATGATGATTCCGCTTTCACTTTTTTTAACTCTTTGGATCTCTCTTGCTTGTGCCTTTATATCCATATTTTTATGGATAATACCGATGCCTCCAAGTCTAGCTAACATGATTGCAGCACGATGTTCTGTTACTGTATCCATAGCAGCTGAAACAAGAGGTATGTTTAAAGCTATGTTTTTAGTTAGCATAGAATTTAATTTTACCTGCTTTGGTAAAACTTCTGAGTACTGTGGTACCATCAAAACATCTTCAAATGTTAAAGCTCTTTTACGAATTTTCATACTATTTTTCCCCTTTATTGCTGTGTTTAAATGTCTAATTCTCTTTCTAAACTCATAGCTCCATCAAAAAGCTCTTGTTCGCCATATGCTTTTCCTATTAACTGTCCGCCTATCGGCAAACCATCTGCATTTTTACCCAACGGAACTGAAATTCCCGGAAGTCCTGCAAGATTTAAAGAGATTGTATATGCATCACTTAGATACATCTCAAGTGGGTCTTTTTTGCTTCCAAACTCAAATGCAGGAGTTGGAGCAACTGGAGCAAATATCAAATCTGCCTCTTCAAAAATCTCTTCATACTGTTTTTTTATAAGATGCCTAGCTTTTTGTGCTTTTATGTAGTAAGCATCATAATATCCGCTACTTAAGACAAAAGTTCCAAGTAAGATTCGTCTTTTTACTTCTTCGCCAAATCCAAGGCTTCTGCTTTGTAAGTACATCTTATTTAAGCTCTCGTTTGATTGCCTATTGCCATATCTTACTCCATCATATCTGCTAAGATTTGCACTCGCTTCTGCGGTTGCTATGATGTAGTAGGTTGCTATATCATACTTTGTATTTATAAAGTTTTTATATATGATTTTATGGCCTGCCGTCTCAAGTGCTTTTATGCCCTCTCTCATCTTTTCTTGCACATCTGCATTTGCTTCACTAAGATAGTTTTCTATCACTGCTATAGTCATCTTTTTATCTGGATTTAAAATATCAGATACTTTTTTATGAGCGATATTTGCACTAGTAGAATCACGGCTTTCATGTCCTGCTATGATGTCATACAAAATAGCTGCATCTTCTACATTTTGAGTGATTGGTCCTATCTGGTCAAGTGAGCTAGAATACGCTCCAAGTCCATATCTGCTTACTTTTCCATAAGTTGGCTTCATACCAACACAACCACAAAAAGACGCAGGCTGTCTGATACTTCCACCTGTATCACTTCCAAGAGCCGCTATTGCGATGCCCCCAGCCACTGCGGCCGCACTTCCGCCACTACTTCCTCCTGGGACTCTGCTTAAATCATGAGGATTTCTAGTTTTGCCATAAAACGAACTCTCAGTTGAGCTTCCCATAGCAAATTCATCCATATTTGTTCTACCAAATGGAGATAAGCCGTGATGCAATAGATTGTTTATAACCGTTGCATTATATGGAGCGATATAACCTTGAAGTATGTTTGAACCACTCGTTACTTCCCAGCCATTTACTTGGATATTGTCTTTTATAGCTATTGGAATACCATCCATATACTGAGAAATTTCCGTGTTTGTCAATTGCTCTATATAAGCGCCTATCTCTTTTTTATCTTCTATCTTTTTTATTAAATCTTGCCTAACATGTGCTATCTCTTCTGTAGGAAGGCTGAGAGCTTTTTTTAATGTTATCAATTCACACTCCTGCTTTTTACTAAAAATATGCTTATCACAATAAGAACAAATATAACTCCGATTGTCTCGAAGATAAATCTTAGAGTTACTGGTTCACTAAACATTGCTACTGCAACTCTGTTTTGGTTTTTCACCCTTACATCTTGAGCAAAGCTCATCTTCCTCTTTAGCTCTATACTTCCAGCATCTTGGGCATTTGTATCTTTTTGCAAAATATATATTAAATTCATCAGCACCCACTTTAAAACTTTGGATTGGGTTATCCGCGCTTGCACAGATGATATTGCTCACTGTAAACCAATCTTCTCCATCGCTACTGCTTAATTTTTTAAGCTCATTTGATGCGGAATAAAGAACGAGTTCCAAGGTTGATTTTATCTTTTTGTCTTTTTTAAGATTATCAACTATCTCAAAAAATTTCTCTCTAGCTTGCATCATATAAGCTTCATCAAAAGGCATCTTGATTTCAGGTAACTCTTCATATACTAAATCAAAAACATCTTCACAATCGCCTTTTATGATTTTTGGAGCATGTTCTAATATTTCATCCACACTATATGTGAGTATTGGAGCATAAAGAGCTAACATGCTTTTTGCGATAAGAGCCATAGCACTTTGGGATGATCTTCTTGTTTGTGAATTTTTATCATCACAATATAGTCTATCTTTAGAAATATCAAGGTAAATTCCACTTAATTCATTTGTTATAAAATAATTTAAAGTAGCTAATCCTTTAGCAAAATCATACTCATCAAATGCCTCTTTAGTTTGAGCAAATACATCTCTTGCTTTTGCTAAAATCCACTTATCAATCGATGAGAAATTTTCTATATTTTCTATATTTTCCAAGTCATCTACATTTGCGAGCAAAAATCTAAATGTATTTCTGATTTTTCTATACTGCTCACTTACTTGTTTTAGAATATTGTCACTTATCTTCAAATCTGTTGTGTATTCACTAACTCCCACCCAAAGACGAAGTATTTCTACACCGTATTTTTTTGCTATTTGACTTGGAGCTATAACATTTCCTTTAGATTTACTCATCTTTTCACCTTTTTCATCTACGGTGAAACCATGCGTTAAAATCTTTTTATAAGGAGCGATGCTATTGTTTGCAGTGCTTACTAAAAGTGAGCTTTGAAACCAACCACGATGTTGGTCACTACCTTCTAGGTACATGGATGCTGGATAATCGCCTGCATCATAACTTTTTGATTCTAAAACTGCTCTCCAAGTGCTTCCACTATCGAACCAAACATCAAGTATATCCATCACTTTTTCTAGGTTTTCAGGCTCATAACCGCTGTTTGGAACTAATAAATCTTTTATCTCTAAATCCCACCAAGCATCCGCTCCTTTTTTCTCAAAAGTATCAGCTATAAACTCCATCACTTTTTCATCAAAAATAGGCTCATCTGTTGCTTTATCCCTAAAAAAGGCTATCGGCACACCCCAATCTCTTTGTCTTGAGATACACCAATCAGGTCTATTTTCAACCATAGTTTCCAATCTTTTTCTGCCACTATTTGGGTAAAATTTTACATCTTTTATCTCATTCATGGCCATATTTCTAAGAGTATCTCTTCCGCCTTCTTTTGCATCCATCGCTACAAACCATTGTCTTGTAGCTCTGTAGATTAGTGGTTTATGAGTTCTCCAACAAAATGGATACGAGTGGGTAAATTTTGAAACTTTTAGAAGTGAGCTTCCAAGTAATTCAAGTATCTTTTCGTTTGATTTAAATATATGAGCTCCGACAAACTCCTGCGGATTTGGAAGTAATTTTTCTCTAACGACAGTTTCATCAAAACAACCTCGTTCATCAACTGGCATGATAACTTCTAAGT
>JALUMJ010000103.1 GCA_027040375.1 Campylobacteraceae bacterium | reverse complement strand
TCCGCCAACTCCAAGTCATCTTCAATCATAAGTATCTTAACCAAGCATTTACCCCTTTAGATCAAGTACCTATGGTTAGGTACTTTTTAAGCGTATTGTACCATAAGAGAGCTAATGCTCTCTTATGGTAAGTGCCATATTGGGATATAATTTAGTTGATAACAAGATAAGTGATATAACCACCTCTGTTTATATATACTATTTTTGCTCTGTTTTTTCTCTTTTGAAAAGCCATGTTTAAATCTTTTATAGATTTTACAGAAGTGTTTTGAACTTGAACGATTATATCTCCTGTTTTAAACCCATATTTTTGTGCTTCAGAATCTTCTTTTACTCCACTTACTAAGACACCATGTATATTTACAGGAATTGAATATTTTGCTCTTGTTTGATTATCAAGTTGTGTTATCAAAAGACCTTTTATATAAGGTTCATTTGTATTTTCACCAAAACCTTTTTCATTTTTCATATCAGACAAAATAGCTTTTGTAGTTTTGATTTCTTGATTTCTTTCAAACTTTATATTTATATTTTTATTTGGAAGAATTCCCCCAACTATATTTTTAAGTTCGTTTGCATCATGTATTTTTTTACCATTTATCGCTATGATCAAATCACCTCTTTTTAATCCAGCTTTTGAAGCAGCAGAGTTTTTTTCTACCTTAAGTATAAAAGCACCTGTATTATTTTTAAACAAACCTTTCATGTTTTGTTTTAAATCACTTATAGAGACTCCAAGAAATCCTCTTTTAATCTTTCCATTGTCCACTAGAGCCGTAGCTATTTTTTTCACCATATTTGATGGAATTGCAAAACCTATACCATTGTTTCCACCACTTCTTGATATGATAGCACTATTTATACCTATCAAAGCACCTCTGCTATCTACTAAAGCGCCACCAGAGTTGCCAGGATTTACAGAAGCATCTGTTTGTATGAAGTTTTCATATTGGTTTAGTCCGATACTGCTTTTGTTTAAAGCTGATATGATACCACTAGTAACAGATTCACCTATTCCAAAGGGGTTTCCTATCGCAAACACAACATCTCCTGCTAAAAGCTTCGAAGAATCTCCAAATCTTGCTACTGGTAAATCTTTTACCATTATTTTGATAACAGCTATATCTGTTTTTGGGTCTTGCCCTATAATTTTTGCCTTATACTCTTTTTTGCTACCATAAAGTGTTACCATAACCTTATCAGCACCCTCTACAACATGATTATTTGTAACGATATAGCCATCACTACTGATTATAACACCCGAACCAAGAGAATGTGCCTTTCTACTTTGTGGATTTAATTTTGGCAATCTATTTCCAAAAAACTCTTTTAATAGTGGATTATTTAATAAGTTTTTTATGTTATTGTAGGATTTTATCTTCTTGGTGCTAGCTATATTTACAACACTTTTTTTATGTCTTTTATCGAACCATTATATGATAAGATAATATTTTTATTAGTAGCTCCAGCTCTTTGA
This sequence comes from Campylobacteraceae bacterium, assembly GCA_027040375.1. Lineage (GTDB taxonomy): Bacteria > Campylobacterota > Campylobacteria > Campylobacterales > Sulfurospirillaceae > JAADIZ01. The sequence continues at coordinate 883 of JALUMJ010000103.1, read as the reverse complement.
GCAATATTTGGCATAGTTTGAATGTTTACGCCTGCCAAAAGCAAGGAAGCACCCATAAAAACAGGTAAAAAAATAATTTTTTTCATGTCTATCTCCTAAAGTTTAGATATTAAATTATAAATTATAAATCTAAATATAACTTAAATAAATATTTAATGACATAAATTTGTTTTAAAATCCAATCAACTATATCAAAAAATATTTCCTCAACCTTGATTGACATAGACTAAAGTTTTATGGTATAATGCCTATCAAATTAATATAAGAGGTAAATAAGGATGAGTGCAAGTTTATATGATACATTGGGTATTTCGCAAAGTGCATCCGCTGATGAGATTAAAAAAGCGTATAGAAGATTAGCTAGGAAATATCACCCAGACATAAATAAAGATAAAGGTGCAGAAGAAAAATTTAAAGAGATAAATGCAGCCTATGAAATTTTAAAAGATGATGCAAAGAGACAACAGTATGACCAACATGGAGACAGCATGTTTGGTGGTCAAAATTTCCATGATTTTGCATCAGGGCAAGGTGGCGCTGACTTAGATGAGATACTTAGGAGTATGTTTGGCGGAGGCATGGGCGGTGGTCGTGCAGGTTTCGGAGGTTTCAGCAGTGGTGGCTTTGGCGGAGGCATGGGTGGTGGCTTTCAAGCTCCAGATTTAGATGTGCAAGCTAAGATAACCATCCCTTTTAATGTAGCTATATCAGGAGGGAAACATTCTATATCTTATGGCGGCAATGATTTTGATATAAAAATTCCTGCTGGCATTAAAAACGGTGAAAAGATGAGGCTTAAAGGCAAAGGTAAAAATTACCAAGGTCAAAAAGGAGATCTTTTCCTAAGCGTTGAAGTTTCAAATTCTCCTGATTATGAACGAGA
>JALUMJ010000102.1:1054-2372 GCA_027040375.1 Campylobacteraceae bacterium | reverse complement strand
TAGAAGCCTTAAATAGCCATATAGGAATTCGCGGAATGATAAAAGATATTCTAAATGATGCTAATCAACTTGTACAAAGGCTCGCAAATAAGGTAGATAGATACTTTGATAGGTTAAGTGATAAGGCAGTAAATAAAAAACTAGATGAGCATTTAGAGAAATTTCAAAAAAAAGAGCTTAATCGCCTTGATATAAATGCTGCTAAAAATTTTAATGGTGTTAAAATTGATGGAAAATTGATGCAAAAAGCCGAGGACTTTATAGAAAAGAATAAAGCACTATGGGATGATGAGATAAAAAGTCATGCATTTGATGAGGCATACCCACCACATAGAGAAGCTTTACAGTCTTTTCTAAAGGAATCAGTAGAGAATGGCTATACGACACAAGAAGCTGGTCAGGCATTTTTTAAAGCTAGTGCAGCATTTGAAAAAGAAAAATTAGCTAAGAGTTATTTTGATATGGAAAAATCAAAACAAAATGTTGAAAAAGAGCTTGAGTCATACAAGCTTAAGGAGGCAAGCAAGAACGAGAGCCTAAATGATTTTCTACAGCTTCAAAAAAATGTAACCAAAACTGAGGCTTTGGATTTATTAATTGAAAATAAAGAGTATCAGACACTTGACAATGATAAACAAATGGAGTTTGAAAACAACCATCTATTCAATGATAAACAGTTTATCAAAACAAGCGAGAATATCTTGAGAAATAGATCGACAGAGATAAAAGCTATCGCGACTGAAATAGAAACTCCAGAGCCTCAACATTTTTCTTTTAAAAAAGAAGCATTTTTAAATGATTGGAAAATAGCTCAAGCTGAGAATCGAACAAGTAAAATTCCTAGTGAAAAATTTATGAATTTATCAGCTATTAAATTCGAAGGTGTATCAAAGAAGAGACTTCACAACTGGCAAATACAAATGAATGAGATGAGAGCAAAAGGGAAAAATGTACCGTCTCGAGAAAAGGTGATTGATTTTATTAGTGGCACACTAAATAATGCTAAAAGACTCGAAGAGAAAGGGTTTTTAAAAGAAAATAAACAGGGTGAGTACTCTTTTATAAGTACTGATAAGAAAAAAGAGCTTTATAAAGATATAAAAGCTAAAGAGCATCAGTACGACCTTAAAGAACGCGTACAAGACCTCTCAAGCGAAAAATCTTTTGAAAAGTTAATACAAAAAGATGGAACTATTGATGTTGAGAGACTTAATGCTTATGCTGGTAAATTATATGAAATCGCCAAGCTTGCGCAAAAACAACAAGAAAATAAAAAAGTAGATATTACTCGAACAGAGCTAAGAAGTGACACCAAAAA
>JALUMJ010000102.1:0-1044 GCA_027040375.1 Campylobacteraceae bacterium | reverse complement strand
CAGTAAAGAAGAAGAGAAAAAGAAAGAATCTTTTTTAAAAGAAAAAATGAAAGAGGAGTCTTTGGATTATACAATGGGGAAACTCTTTGATGGCATCAAAATAACACAAACAAATGGAATAGCAAATATCGCTATGCCAGAACCTACACTACAAGTGATTTTAGGTTTCTTTGCAGAAGTGGAAAAATTGCTTAAAAACACAAAGGAGATGGAAAGATGAGCACAGAATTAATGATGGTATCAATGGGGTTATTTATCTTGGTAGGATGGTTTTTAGACCGCCATCATCGCGAACAAGGGTTTTTATTTTACAAACGACCAGCATTGGCTAGAAAAGGCACTTTTGGATCAGCTCCTAATCCTGAAAATGTTATACAAGGTTATGTATGGAAAGATTATAGAGACATCCAAAAAGAATTTAAAAAAGATGATAAAAGAACTATATATCTTGATAACTTCAGATTTTTTGATCACTTTATCGAAAAAGCAAAAGTGCCACGAGGTACTAGAAAAAGAATCGAAAAACATGCAGAAATTTGGCTTAAGCCAAGAGATCTAACTCAAGGTGTCTGTATCCTTGGAGCTACTGGAACGGGAAAAAGTGAAATGTACTATTCGCTCTTAAACCAAAATTGGTATAATAGAGCATTAATTTATGATACCAAACAAGATTTTATTAAATTCTATTATAGAAAAAATATCGATATTATCTATAATGCAGGTTTAGATGAAAGAAGTCTTATATGGAACTTTCTTGACGAACATCCAACTGTACAAGAGACATTCTTTTCCAACCTTTTATCGTCAATGCTCGGTGAGAAGAAAGATTATTTTTCACAGGCAGCTCAAAAAAGGTATTCAGATACTACAAAAGCCATCTATTCAATTTATGTAGATGAGCCAATAGAAAAAAAATGGACTCTTTTTATTACTTCAATTAAAGATTTAATTGCTTCAATGCAAAAAGGTGAGAGCAAATCGGACAGTGATGTATCAAAAACCATGGATCAGATCTTAGAAATATTTGAATTAAGTGCTTACTTT
>JALUMJ010000101.1:1311-9399 GCA_027040375.1 Campylobacteraceae bacterium | reverse complement strand
CATTGGAAATTGGCTATGACATGGGGTACTAGTTTACCGCCATTTACTGACGCTGTTCATGAAATGGCAAATTTGGTTAAAGAGCTAAGTGGTGGTAAATTTACTATTAGAATAGACTCTAAAAATAAACACAAGTCCCCATTTGGTATCTTGGATATGGTTAAACTAGGACAGTATGATATGGGACATTCTGCATCTTACTATTGGAAAGGCAAAGATCTTGCAACTCTTCCTTTTACAACTATGCCATTTGGCATGATTGCTCCTGAACAGTATGCTTGGTTCTATTATGGTGGTGGTATGGCATTAATGCAAAAAGTATATGCCAAGCATAAAGTTTACTCATTCCCTGGTGGAAATACAGGAAATCAAATGGGTGGATGGTTTAGAAAAGAGATAAACAGTGTAAATGACCTTAAAGGTCTCAAGATGAGAATTCCAGGATTTGCCGGTGAAATTATGTCAGACCTTGGTGTTACAGTTACAAATATAGCTCCGGGTGAACTTTATACTTCACTAGAGCGTGGAACTATCGATGCACTTGAATGGGTTGGACCGGGAATGGATATAAGAATGGGCTTCCATAAAGTTGCACCTTATTATTATACAGGATGGCATGAACCAGGTACTGAGTTACAATTCCTTGTAAACATTAAGAAATTCAAGAAATTATCTCCTAAGTATCAAGATATTCTTAAGGCTGCCATGAAGCTTTCAGCATATGATATGTATATAGAAAACTACCATATGAGTGCAATAGCTTGGGCAAAGATAAAGAAAGATTATCCAAACATAAAAGTAAAATCTTTCCCTAAATCAGTTATAGCTGCCATGAAAAAAGCTAATAACAAACTCTTAGCCATAGATGAAGCAAAAAATGCTGAATTTAAAGAGGTTATAGAATCTCAAAAAGCTTATATGAAAAAAGTTAGAGCATGGACTAAAATTTCTGATTATGAGTATTTAAATACAACCATGAATATAAAAGCAGCTAAATAAGCTGAAAATTTGCCACCAAATCTCTTGGTGGCAAAACTTTATAGGAGTTGATAATTTTGTTATCAACTCCTATAAATTCGATTCTAAATTCAAACAAGGATAAAAATGTTAGATAAAATAGAAATGTTTTATAAAAAAATTACCAAAGCAATGGGTGTTTTTTTATTTATTGTGATGATACTTATGACTTTTAATGTGGCTTACGATGCGATAGCTAGGTATGCTTTTCATATAGGTTCAATTGCAATGCAAGAGATGGAATGGCATCTGTTTTCAGTGCTTATTTTAATCGGTATGTCTTACGCGCTTATGGAAGAGGGACATGTGAGAGTCGATCTTTTATATGACAATTGGTCTGTTCAGAAAAAAGCCAAGATAAATATGATGGGAGCAGTTGTATTTATTTTGCCACTAGCTTTACTTATAGCGACAAACTCAGTTGACTTCGTTATGGAAGCTTACACTTCGCATGAGATTAGTGGAGATCCAGGTGGACTTACTCATAGGTGGATTATAAAAGCCTTTATACCAGGTTCCTTTTGGTTGTTGATATTTATGGATTTTGGCTATTTTGTGCAAAATTTAAATATTTATAAAAAAGATAAGGCAGCTAAGATGGATGTAGATTATAAAGATGGAGAAGCGCTATGACTGGTATTGTGATGTTTGGAGCAGGACTAATAATGTTATTGATAGGTTTTCCTGTGGCTTTTACTTTTGGAACAGTTGCTGTTATATTTGGTCTATCATTTGGTGTGGTTGATGCACTTCAAAACTCTCTTCCTTTGTGGCAGACTTTTGTGGATACTGGTGTTGATATGTTTGGTTTTATGCCTTTTAGAATATATTCGATTATGCAAAATACAATTTTGATGGCAGTCCCACTTTTTATATTTATGGGAATTATACTTCAAAAATCCCAATTAGCAGAGAAATTATTAGAAGCTATGGGTACACTTTTTGGTGAGCTAAGAGGTGGTATAGCTATCAGTACGGTGCTCGTTGGATCACTTTTGGCGGCTTCTACTGGTGTAGTTGGTGCTAGTGTTGTTGCTATGGGTGTTATATCCCTTCCAGTTATGCTTAAGTATAATTACAGTAAAAAACTTGCAACTGGAACCATTTGTGCATCAGGAACACTCGGGCAAATAATCCCTCCTTCGATAGTCTTGATTATCTTAGGAGATGTTTTTCAAGTTCCTGTCGGAGATCTTTTTAAAGCAGCAGTAATTCCAGGTGTTTCTCTTGTTGGTATGTATATTTTATATATCATTATAGTTGCTTTTAAAGATAAGGATGCTGCGCCTGCAATCCCAAAAACAGACTTAAGCGAAACTAAATCTCAACAAATCTTCAGAGCTTTAAAAGCGATACTTCCTCCTTTGGCTCTTATCGTTATAGTTTTGGGATCTATCTTTGCGGGGGTTGCAACTCCTACAGAATCAGCCGCGGTGGGATCAGTTGGCGCTATGCTTCTGGCTATAGCATATAAACAGTTTTCTCTTGGTATGTTGAAGGATTCAGCACTAGAAACCGCAAAAGTAACAGCTATGGTTTTTACGATACTCATAGGTGCAACCGCTTTTTCTATGGTATTCACATACGCTGGTGGAGATACTATAGTTGAGAATTTTATGATGAGTTTGCCTGGTGAAAAATGGGGATTTCTTATAACATCAATGTTAGCCATTATGTTTTTGGGATTTTTTATCGACTTTGTCGAGATATCATATATCATCGTTCCTATTTTAGTTCCAATTGCAGTAAATCTTGGAATCAATCCTGTCTGGTATGCGATTTTGATAGCCATGAATTTGCAAACTTCATTTTTAACTCCACCTTTTGGATTTAGTCTTTTCTATCTGAGAGGAGTTGCACCTGATAGTGTGAGAACCATGGATATATATAAAGGTGTTATGCCTTTTATTGGTATTCAAGTTTTGATTTTAGCCATCTTAGTTATAGAGCCAAGTTGGTTCGGTATAAACGCCTTTATCAAATAATTTTAATTGTGCCTAGCTCGAAGTTAGGCACATAACCTTAATACAAAAAGAGGAAATCTATGAATCTCGTGGGTCCTTATCTTCAGTTTTATAAGTTACTAAATGACATTATCCCAGAACATAGAATTTTTACAGATCCATTGCATTTGATTGCATATGGCACGGATGCTTCTTTTTATCGTCTTGTTCCCAAAATTATAGTTTGGACAGATAATTCAAATGAAGTTTCAAAGATTTTAAAACTCTCCTCGTCATTGTCTTTACCTATTGTTTTTAGAGCTGCGGGGACAAGTTTGTCTGGGCAAGCTATTACAGACTCGATACTGGTGGTAACTTCAAGAGACTGGAGAGGAAAAAAGATAAGCGAAGACCGTTCTTTAGTTACTTTAGAGCCTTCCGTAGTTGGGGCAGATGCAAATGATTTTTTGCTTCCTTATGGAAAAAAAATAGGCCCTGATCCTGCTAGTATAAGTTGCGCTATGATTGGTGGAATTGCTGCAAATAATGCAAGTGGTATGTGTTGTGGGATAGCTGATAATTCATACAAAACGCTTCAGGACATGAAGATTGTTTTTTTTGATGGAAGCGAATTAGATACTGCAAGTAAAAAAAGTAGAGAAAACTTTATAAATACGCATGGTATGCTTATCCAAAGCATAGAAAAGATGCATCAAAAAGTAAGAAAAAACACAGTTCTTCATGACAAAATAGTAAGAAAATTTAAAATCAAAAATACATGTGGGTATTCTCTCAATGCACTTGTGGATTTTGAAGATCCCATAGATATAATCAAACATTTGATGATTGGTAGCGAAGGAACTCTTGGTTTTATCAAAGATATTACTTATAGAACTGTACCAGAGTATAAAGACAAAGCAAGTGCTTTGATGATATTTAAAAATATAAAAGATGCTTGTGACGCTGTTATAATTTTAAAAACCAAATGCAGGCAAAATGTAAATGCAGCTGAATTGATGGATAGAGCTGGACTTAGAAGTGTAGAAAATAAAGAAGGAATGCCTAGCTTTTTAAAATCTCTTGGAGATGAAGCTACAGCTGTATTAGTAGAAACAAGAGCACCAAATAGTGCTGAATTACATCAAAATATAAAAATAATAAAAGACAAATTAAAACACATAGAATTAGAGTTACCGATTCATTTTACTGATATTGAAAAAGAATATACTTTGTATTGGAATATAAGAAAAGGATTGTTTCCAGCTGTTGGAGCTGTTAGAAAAGCTGGGACAACTGTGATTATAGAAGATGTTGCTTATCCGATAGAGCATTTAGCCAAGGCTACAATAGAACTTCAAAATATGTTTAAAAAATATGGATATGATGAAGCTATTATTTTTGGACACTCTTTGGAGGGAAATCTACATTTTGTATTTACTCAGGCATTCGATAAAGAATCGGAGATAAAAAGATATGAAAAATTTATGGCAGAAGTTGCCAACCAAGTTGCCTTAAAATACAAAGGAAGTTTAAAAGCAGAGCATGGAACAGGTAGAAATATGGCTCCTTTTGTTGAGCTAGAGTGGGGAGAAGATGCATACACGCTCATGAAAGAGATAAAGCATATATTTGACCCTCACAATTTACTAAATCCCGGAGTGATACTAAATGATGATAAAAGAATTCATCTAAAAAACTTCAAAGCTATGCCAAAAACTGATGAGCTAATCGATACATGTATAGAGTGTGGATATTGCGAGCCAAAATGTCCTTCTAGTTTTTTAACCCTAACACCAAGACAGAGAATTGTAGCAAATAGACATATGAAAATGTTAGAAAATAAAGGAAGAGATAAAGAGTTAGAAGAATTTTCAAAATTGTATCAGTATGATGGTTTAGAAACATGTGCCACTTGCCAATTATGTTCAATTTCTTGCCCTATAGATATAGATACAGGAAATTTAACTAAAAAATTAAGAGCCAAACAAAAAGGAAAGATGGGGCATAAAATTGCGTGGAATATAGCCAATAATTATGGAACGGTTTTGAGCGCAGGCAGATTAGCTTTAAGCGTAGTAAAAGGGATAAATTCTTTCATACCAGATAGTGCAATGGAAGGCATGAGTAGAGGCCTTAGGAATATTACAAATGACGCGATGCCTCTTTGGAGTACCTCTTTACCAAAAGGTGATAAATTTAGAATAAAAAAAACTATCTTTGATGCAAAAGAAAAAGTTGTTTATTTTTCATCTTGCATAAATCGAACAATGGCGAATCCAAGAGAAAAAAAAGGAGAAAAAAGCATCAGTGAAATTGTGGTGATTTTGCTTGAGCGAGCTGGATATGAAGTGATAGTTCCAAAAAATATAGATAATCTTTGTTGTGGTATGCCTTTTTCTTCAAAAGGCTATAAGCAAGAGGGTAAAAGCAAATCAGATGAACTTGAAATTGAGCTTAGAGATGCAAGTCAAAATGGCAAATATCCAATCCTCTGTGATATGAGTCCTTGCAGTAAAACAATAGAACAAAATTTTCCTAGTGACTTAAAAGTATATGATACCGTAGAGTTTATAACAGAATTTTTATCGAAAAAGTTAAAATTTGAACAAGTTGATGATCCGATTGTTATACATACGACTTGTAGTACGAGAAAAAGTGGTCTTGTTGGTAAATTTGAACAAGTTGCGAGATTATGTAGCTCAAATGTTACGATACCAAAAAGTGTAAGTTGTTGTGGTTTTGCAGGAGACAGGGGATTTACATATCCCGAATTAAATAAATCAGCTCTAAGACACTTAAAAGAAGAAATACCCAAAGATGTAAAATATGCATTCTCAACAAGTAAAACTTGCGAAATAGGTTTGAGTGAACATAGTGGGTTGGATTACAAATCAATATTTTATCTAATAGAGAAGTGCACAAGGTAAGTATCTATTCTTTTTTTATAGGTTTTATTTAATAAAAGAAATGATAAAATATTGCCAAATATTTATTTAGGAGATAGTATGGGTGCGAATCTTGTTATAGAGGGTTTAAAGTTTATGGTCTTGGGGATGACAACTGTTTTTCTTTTTTTAATGTTGATGATATTTGTTCTAAATATCATATCCAAGATTGTTAAAAAGTATTTTCCTCCTAAAAAGTTAGCTCCAATAAGAGCAAGGAAACAAAATAATTCAGCAACTTTACAAAAAGATGATGGTGCGATAATCGCTGCAATAACGGCTTCAATTCAAGAATTTAAACAACAAAAATAAAAATATAGGATTGCAAAATGGCGAAAAAATATATTGATATAATGGATACAACATTTAGAGATGGTTTTCAGTCGGTTTTTGGTGCTCGTGTACTGATGGATGATTTTATGCCCGCAGTCGCAGCAGCAAGAGAAGCTGGAATTACGCATTTTGAATTTGGAGGAGGAGCAAGATTTCAAGCACTTTTCTTTTATCTAAATGAAAATGCATTTGATATGATGGATAAATTTCGCGAAGTTGCGGGGAAGGATGCCAACCTGCAAACACTTGCACGAGGTGTAAATACTGTTATGCTAGATACTGGTAGTCGTGAACTTATAGATTTACATGCAGAGATGTTTAAAAAACACGGAACTACAACTATACGAAATTTTGATGCATTAAATGATGTAGAAAATCTGAAATACAGTGGAGAGAGGATAACTCACCATGGATTAAAGCATGAAGCAGTTGTGACTATGATGGAACTGCCTCCAGGGTGCAGTGGTGCTCACGATGTTGCTTTTTATGAAAAAACTTTGAGAAATATGTTAGATTTTGGTTTGCCATATGATAGCATCTGTTTTAAAGATGCAAGCGGAACTTCAAACCCACAAAAAGTGTATGAAACCATAAAGATGGCAAAAAAACTTTTGCCAGAAAATGTACATGTAAGACTTCATACACACGAAACTGCAGGAGTTAGCGTTGCTTGTTATTTGGCTGCTCTTGAAGCTGGAATTGATGGTATTGATTTAGCCGCAAGCCCTGTTAGCGGAGGAACTTCTCAGCCTGACATATTGACACTTTTACACGCAACAAAGGGCAAAAATTACGACCTTGGTGGACTAGAGTTAGAAAAAATACTTACTTATGAAGAGGTTTTAAAAGACTGTTTGAGTGATTATTTTATGCCACCAGAAGCTACACAAGTTTCCCCTCTCATACCTTTTTCTCCGATGCCAGGAGGCGCACTTACTGCAAATACTCAAATGATGAGAGATAACAATATATTGGGCAAATTTCCAGAAGTTATAAAGGCTATGCGTGAAGTTGTAGAAAAAGGTGGATATGGAACAAGTGTTACACCTGTATCACAATTTTATTTTCAACAAGCATTTAATAATGTTATGTTTGGACCTTGGAAGAAGATTGCTGAAGGTTATGGAAAGATGGTTCTTGGATATTTTGGACATACGCCAACTGCTCCTGATGCTGATATTATCGCACTTGCATCTGAGCAATTAAAACTAGAGCCTACGAGCGAAAATGCAGTAGATATAGCAGACAAAGATGAGACTAAAACACTCGCACATGTAAGAGCAATTTTAGAAAAAGAAAAATTGCCTATAAATGATGAAAATATTTTCATAGCTGCGTCTTGCAAGGAAAAAGGTATCGCTTTTTTAAAGGGTGAAGGAAAAGTAAATGTTAGAAAAATAGATAAAAATGAAAAGAAAAAAGGGAGTTCTAAGGTGGCAACAACAGGAAATGGAGAATATACAGTAGTAGTAAATGGACAAAAATATAATGTTCAAGTTAGTGAAGGCTTAGATGCTAGCATTGAGGTAAAAGCAGTAACACCTGTTGCTTCTTCATCACCTGCTAAAAGTTCAAGTGGTTTTGAAGTTCTGGCAACTTTACCAGGTAGCGTTTTTAAAATCACAAGTAGTGTTGGGCAAAGCGTTAAAAAAGGTGATATTTTACTTGTGTTGGAAGCTATGAAAATGGAGATAGAGATAGTAGCACCGCAAGATGGTGTAGTAAGTGCTATTTTAGTTGATCAAGGCGATAATGTAGAAGATGGCCAACCGCTAGTAGTACTGTAAGGGGTAAAATATGAAAAATCTCATTTTTGTGCTTTTAGCATTTTTTGCTATTAGTTTTTTAGC
>JALUMJ010000101.1:0-1211 GCA_027040375.1 Campylobacteraceae bacterium | reverse complement strand
ATGAATCTGTTTACAACTAAAGAAGAAAGAAAGATTAAAATGGTGCAACTTAGAGATGTTGGTAAACTAGAAAAACTGATGTTTCCATTGGTTGTTTTGATGCTTTCTATATTGATACTACCAGAATCAACACCTTTAATAGGCGCTTTAACATTTGGAAATTTTGCAAGAGTTTCTGGCGTAGTAGATAGACTTTCAGGCACTATGCAAAATGCTTTGATAAATATAGTAACTATATTTTTAGGACTTGGAGTTGGCTCAAAGTTAGCAGCTGAGAAGTTTTTGATCGCCGATACCTTGGGGATTTTAGCACTCGGGCTTATAGCTTTTGCGATAGGAACAGCTGCTGGTGTGATTATGGCAAAGATTATGAATAAATTTTCAAAAGACCCTATCAATCCTTTGATTGGCTCAGCTGGCGTGAGTGCTGTTCCGATGGCTGCTCGTGTGTCAAATAAGGTTGGTATGGATAATGACCCAACAAACATGCTTCTCATGCATGCCATGGGTCCAAATGTTGCAGGTGTTATAGGCTCAGCCGTAGCAGCCGGCGTGTTATTGTCAATATTTAAATAATTTATAAAAGGGATATGATGTCAAGTGTGAATAAAGTGGAAGATTTAGGTTTAGAGAACATAGGAAAAATATATCACAATATTAGCTATGATGAATTGTTTAAGCATGAAGTTGCAAACAAAGAAGGACAAGTCACAAGTAGTGGTGCATTTTCAGTTGATACGGGAGTATTTACAGGAAGAAGTCCCAAAGACAAATACTTTGTAAAACAAGATCCTTCACAAAAATACATCTCTTGGGGAAATGTAAATCATCCAACAACTCCAGAAGTATTTGATGATTTATTTAAATTGGCAAAAAAACAACTCTCTGGCAAAGATTTATATATCATGGATGCCTATGCAGGCGCGAGTGCTGATAGTAAAAAAGGCATAAGAGTTGTATCAGAAGTAGCTTGGCAGGCACATTTTGTAAAAAATATGTTTATCCAGCCAGAAGCTAAAGATTTGGATTCATTTTCACCTGATTTTACACTTTTTGTTGCTTGTAAAACTGTCGATAAAGACTATAAAGAACATGGACTAAATTCTGATGTATTTGTTGTGTTTAATGTAGAAGAAAATATAGCAGTCATCGGTGGAACCTGGTATGGTGGAGAGATAAAAAAAGGCGTGTTTTCTATGATGAATTATTGG
>JALUMJ010000100.1 GCA_027040375.1 Campylobacteraceae bacterium | reverse complement strand
TCTTATTTTAGAACAAAGACAAAAAGATATAAATAGCTATTTTGATATATTAAATGATAAAAAGTGCAATGAGCAAAAAAGAGATTTTATTGATAATTTTTTAAACGATATTAAACTCACTATAAATAAAGAAAACAGATTAAGTGTGATAAACAGACTGGTCAACCTCAGAGATGACTCACTGATACAAGCTTTAAAAAAGGAAGATTTCAGCGAAGATAAGATCTTAGAGATAAAAGAAAATGCTTATCTTTGGGTCAGTAAGTTTTATATTGACTCACACTCAAAAATTATACATAAAATCAACTCTTTAAAACTTTTGACACCATTTTACAGAGCTATCTTAGAAGGAGTCCATGAAGTTGGCAAATCTCTTAGCAGTTGGCAGTCATCTTGGACAGCCTACATTATCAACGGAGTTAACAGGGAACTTTACAAGCTCTTTGAAGGTGATGAAGAAAAGATTTTTAAAATGCTAAATGAAAAAGAGTTATTTGACAAAAGTGAAGAAGGAAAGCAGGCCCAAAGGTCATACTCTGTTTTGGTAAAAACCAAAGATGGATATAAAAATACAGCTTACAGTGAAGCTTTTAGTAAAGAGGTAAAAAATGTCCTCAAATCTCTTGAAAAATTTAAACTTAAAATATCTATCTTAAAAGATGATATTTTTCATCAGGAGCATTTTTATCAAGATTACCTTCAAGCTATCATAACTGCTTTTAGTGAAACAAATACCGATAAGCTCATAGCAAAATGGGCGGCTGTTGATAGGATTTGGATGAGGATAACCTCACCTTTGCAGATAGGCCATCCTCTTGAATATTATGAAGATCATTACAGAAAAGCTGTAGCTTTAGAATGGGATATAAGAATAAGTAATCCAGATTACAATCAAGCAAGCAATACCAAAAAAAATATACAAGATATGTTTGACTCGCTTTTTACCAAAATAAGTGATAAAAATAAATATAACAATATTTACAAAAGCACTCTGTCAAATTTAAATAAAGTTCAACTCTATATTGGCCGCCCACTCTTTTTTTACGGAGCTGAATTTTGTGGACTTTTCTCCGCTCAGGTTGTTCCCAATGATGAAAATGTAAGCTCAAAATACGGGAAAAAAATATTTGCATTTGCAGATAATATTTTAGACTCACTTAAAGCCAAACCGACTCTTAAGATAAATGAAATTATTTTTGGAAAAAAGTTTTTAGAATTTGAAAAAGATTTGATTTTCAATAAAAAAGAGATATGGCATAAAGTTTATGATACTACTACCATAGGACATGAATTCGGACATATACTTTGGATGGACGAAACAAGTGAAACTCTTATGAATAAAACTGGAAATTTTAAAAATATTGAAGAATTCAAAGCGACTACAGGCGGATTGATGGCATTTTTCTTATATGAGCAAAAAGAATTATCCCCATATATTCTAAGAGATTTGACAAAAAGGGCAGTTGGTCTTATAGCATGGAAAGAAACAGCAGAAGTTGAGCCGTATTATTGTGAAGGACTTATTCATCTTGATATTTTATTTCAAAGCGGAGTACTTTGTTTTGATGGCACTTTAAGTATTGACTTAACAGATAAAAAATATATAAATACTAAAAGAATCTATCAAAAGATGTATGAAGAGTTGGCGAGAACTTATCTTCAAAAGCAAGATGCAACAAAATATTTAAATAAATTTGTGAAAAAAGAGGGAAAATATTTTATGCCTGTAAAACAAGAAGTCAAAAGTTTTGTAGAATATTATTGGGATTTATACAAAGAGATAGGAAGAGTGGTCGCATAGGCAGCCACCCTTCTTTCTTACTTAATCAAGGAAGGATCCAACTTTAATTCTTCATTGCTCATAATTCCAATACCATTATCAAGCACATGATGAGCTATCTCTTTAGCACTTAAAAGTGAGTGCATATGGCAAGTTCCACATTGATAGATATTAAGCTCAGGTATATCATCCTGACTTTTAACATTTAAAACATCTTTCATGGACTCTTCCCAAGCTTTTACGACCCTATCTTCTTTTGGACTTCCTATAACACTCATATAAAATCCTGTCCTGCATCCCATAGGCGAAAGATCAATAACCTCAACATCATCACCATTTAAATGATCCCTCATAAATCCAGCAAAAAGGTGCTCCAAAGTATGAGTTCCCTCTGGAGACATGAGCCCCTTATTTGGTCTGTAAAATCTAAGATCAAATACCGTAATAGTATCTCCGCAAGGAGTTGTCATGTATTTTGCAACTCTAACCGCAGGTGCTGGCATCTTAGTATGGTCTACCATAAAACTATCTAACATTGGCATAAAATCCACCTCCATATTTTTTAGCAATATTATAGTATAATTAAGATTAATTTCTGACCTTACGCACTTTTTTCTTGAAAAGTTCTACTTTTCACAAACTCTAGGGGATTGTAGGGACTTTACGAGCTTTGCTCATTATAGTGCGCAAGGTCAGTTAATTTCTCTAAAGGATGATAATGAAACTTTTGCTAATAGGTGCAGGAAATATGGGTGGAGCTATGCTCGGTGGATTAAAAAACTATGATATTACCGTAGTTGAGAAGCATCAATCAAAAATAGACAAATTGACAAATCTATATAAAGATATAAAAATAATCAAAGAAATACCAAATATAGATGATTATACCGTTATACTGGCCATAAAACCACAATCTCTTAATTCACTAAAGACTACAGGTCAGGCAAAAGGAGTTATTTCCATACTTGCTGGAGTAAGCATTGAAAGGCTAAAAACCACCATTAACTCAAAATCATATATAAGAGCCATGCCAAACATAGCAGCGCTCAAACAAAAATCCGTAACTTCTCTTTGTGGCGACAGTGAATTGAAAAAAGATGCTTTAGAGATTTTAAGTGGTATAGGAAAGTGCTTTTGGTTAGATAATGAAAAAGAGTTGGATATAGCTACTGGCATTGGGGGCTCTGCTCCGGCTTGGATAAGCATGGTAGCAGAAGCTTTAAGTGATGGGGCTGTCAAACTTGGTCTTAAAAGAGACATCAGCTACCAATATGCCGCTTATATGTTAGAGGGTGTCGGCGAAATGCTAAAAGACGAACATCCCGCTCTTTTAAAAGACAAGATAACTTCTCCAGGAGGTACAACCGCAGCAGGGGCAGCTAAACTTGAAGAGGGTAAAGTAAGAGATGCTTTTATAAAAGCAATGCAAGAATGTTTCAATAAAACTCAAAAACTTTGAAATATAAAATTTTTTGAGTATAATTTCACTTCAAGAGATCACTATAAAGTATAAACAAAAGGAAAGAAATGGAAAAAGTAGTATGTCATGTATGTCTTAGTCAATCAAGTAAGAATGATAATAAAGTTTATCTAAAATCTATCTGTAGAGGCGAAGAAGTTTATGTTTGCACAGGATGTATTCCTCAAGTAATACACGGAAGCGGCGAAGTTGTAAAAACTAAAGAGCAAGTCAAAAAAATACTTGGCGAATAAAGATTTACATCATCAAAAATATACTCCTGAGTGCGCTGGCACTCAGGTGACTTGGTTCAACTCCAACAGTTTTCAATGATTTTTCAAAAATATACTGCATTTTTGCAAAAACTGCCTCAAATGATAAGTTTGATGAGGAGAATAGACTCTCTTTTTTATCTTTGATATATTTTAGATTATTGATAAGCTTTGCACTAAGACTTTCTCCTTTTTTTAATCTTTTATACAACTCTGTTTGCCAATTATTTTGCCAAGTTAAAAAAAGATATTCTCCTTCTGTGTTTTTTGCAGTTTTTATTTTCCAATCTACCACTTGAAGTATTTTATAGGCAAGCTCTAATCTCTTTTTATCATATTGCAGAGCACTTATTTTATGAAATTGTGCCTCATCATAAGCAAAATAAAACATTTTATATAAACCTACAACAAGATAATCGCCTCTTTTCTTGATCTTGTTTTTTGAAAAAGCTATCTTTAAGTATGTTTTGAAATTATCTTGTGCAAAATCTTTGACCAGTGGAAGATTTATACTGTTTATTTTATATTTAATGTTGTATTTTAGATATGCTAATGTATTTTTTGTAAAAATTTCAGAATTTCTTTTATAAAGTTTATTTGCCAGTTTAATCAAAAGCATATTTAAATCAATTTGATAATTTTGCATAAGAGTTGCGCCACTTGTTTGAAAGATAGAACGAGCAAAATTTTCATTTTTTACTGAGCAACCTGAAAATAATGTAACAATAAGCATAAATGAAAGTATTGAATATTTTTTCATTTTGCTCCTTTTGTAAAGATTTGTATGTTACTCTCTGACCTTATGCACTTTTTTCTCAAAAAGTCCTACTTTTCGTAAGCTTTAGGGGGTTGTAGGGACTTTGAGTTCCTGCTACCATAATAGGCTTTGCTCATTATGGTGCGTAAGGTCAGTTACTCCATCTCCAAACTCATAAGATACATATCCTCCCCATCAAGAACTTCAAGATCAGTGCTTTCGCATTTAGGACAAATGTATTCAAATTTTTCTAAAGTCGATTTTGCATTACAACTGTTGCATTTTACCAAAATAGGCTGAATATTCAAAACAAACTCAGCCTCACTGCATACTGTTTTTTCTTTAAAAGTTTCAAAAGCACTTTTTAAAAGATCCGGCTCAACACCACTTAAAATGCCAATTTTGACAACAACTTTAGTGATTTTATTGACTTTATTTTTTACCACTTGATCTTCGCATTGATCTAAAAGAGACTGCACTATGCTAAATTCATGCATCAGCAAATCCTAGGCAACAACTCACCAGTTGGACTCTCTAAAAATCTTTTTGTTCCCCAACTGTTATGAAGCACCACTTTACCTATATATTTATCTGTTATATCTGCAATATATGAGCAGTTTTTATTAAATCTTTTTAATATTTTTATCGTTTGTTCTATTTTTGATTTGTTAACTGCTATAAGAAAAGTTCCCTCGTTCGCTAAAGCAGTCGGCTCAAAACCAAGAATTTCACAAATCCCTTTTACCTCATCACTTACAGGTATCTTTTCTTCATAAGCTTCTATACAAACATTTGACTGTTTTGCCCATTCATTTAAAACTGCACTCACTCCGCCTCTTGTAGCATCCCTTAAAGCAGTTATTTTTAAACCTTCATCCAATAAAGCTTTTACAACAGGAAACAAAGAAGTACAGTCGCTTTTAAGCTCACTCTCAAGCTCTATTCCCTCACGACTTGCAAATATCGCTGCTCCGTGAGAGCCTATGTCTCTGCTGACGAGGATAACATCATCTTTGCTTATGGCATTTGAGCTTATGTCATTTTGCAAAACTTCACCAATACCTGTTGTATTTATAATAATCTTATCCACGGTTCCTTTTGGCATTACTTTTGTATCACCACTTACGACAAGAGTGCTGTTTATCTCAAGCTCTTTCTCCATAGACTTGGCAATTTTCTCCAAATCGTCCATCAAAAAACCCTCTTCTATAACAAAACTAACTGTCAAATACTTTGGCTTTGCTCCCATCATAGCAAGGTCGTTACAAGTTCCGCAAATACTGAGTTTTCCTATATCAGATCCTGGAAAAAATATAGGGCTGACAGTAAAACTATCCGTACTCATAGCAATATTTTTTTGATTAAGTTCTAAGATAGCCGCATCTTCGCTTTTTTCCAAAATATCATTTTTGAAAGCTTTATAAAAAACTTTTTTTATAAGCTGATTATTTTCTTCCCCGCCATTTCCCATAGCCAATGTTACTGTCTTGTTCATAAATATCCTTAGTTAATTATATCTATCAAATTTTTCCCACTATATTGCTTGCTGTTATCAAATTTAAATATATTTTTATCTTTTGCCGTATGACATTTGATACAGGTATTAAGAACTTTATGCTCTTTAATGTTTGTTTTAGCTACTTTTTTCATGTCATGACATTGCCAGCAATCCTGCCCACAACTAGTAGCCCCCATGTTCACTTTAGATAAACTTTTCTTTGTATGACATTTTTTACAAGTTGTCAATATCTCATGATTTTTATCCATCTTGCCATTTTTTTTGATAAGTTTTGGATGACAAGCCACACAGTTACCCTCACAGGCATATATCCCGATACCTGAAAATAAAAAAATGATAAAAATAATCTTACCCATAATATTCACTCCTTAAAATTACACTAATTTTTATTAGCGAATATTACCATATTTATAATAAGCAGCACAAGCACCCTCGCTACTTACCATGCAACTTCCAAGAGGTGAGCTTGGTTTGCAGGCATTTCCAAAAACTTTGCAATCCATAGGTTTTGCCTTGCCTTTTAGTATCTCTCCACAAATACAAAGCTTATGGTCATCTATCTTTTTATCAGGTAAAATATCGGCATATATTATCTCTGCATCATATTTGGCATACTCATCTCTAAGCTTTAAAGAACTCTTTGGAATATCGCCTATACCTCTCCATCTAAAACTGTCTTTCCTATCAAAATACTTTTCCACCAATCTTTGAGCAGAGACATTACCCTCTCTTGTTACCGCTCGCCCATATTCGTTTTCAACTTCACACCTACCTGTAATAAACTGTCTAAGTATCATGTATATACTTTGCATTACATCAACCGGCTCAAATCCACTGACAACAACTGGCGTATGGTAAGTCAAAGGAAACTCTTCATATATCTTACTGCCTGTTATGGCGCTAACATGAGAAGGTCCTAAAAAGGCATTAATTTGACAATCTTTATCATCCATCAAAACTCTCATTGGCTCTGGAACTCTTACATGATTTATATGAAAAAACACATTTTTAATGCCTTGTTTTATCACTTTCTCGAGTAAAACCGCACTCATGGGTGTAGTAGTTTCAAAACCTATAGCATAAAATATCACTTTTTTTGAAGGATTGTCTTTGGCAATTTTTAAAACATCAAGCGGTGAGTAAACAAATCTTACATCCGCTCCCTCACTTCTGGCATTTTGTAAACTCCCATGACTTCCTGGAACTTTTATCATATCCCCTAAAGTTACAAGTATCACATCTGGTTGCTGAGCGAGTATGTAAGCATGATCTATCCTCTCTTTTGGCATGATACAAACCGGACATCCAGGACCGTGTATGAAATTGATATTTTCAGGAAGAAGCTGCAAGATGCCGTATTTCATGATAGTGTGAGTATGCCCACCGCAAACTTCCATAATATTTATATTTCTATCTATTTTTGTAGCATCTTCGTTTATCTTTTTAGCAAAAGATTTGATAGTCTTAGAATCTCTAAAGTCATCATATAAATTTTTCAATTCAAGTTTGCTCATTTAGCCTATCCTCTTCTTCCATCTTTTGCACTATCTGTTCATAAAGTTCCAAACTATCCAATGCTCTTTCTTTATCTATCTTATTCATAGCAAACCCGACATGAATAAGTACAAAATCCCCTATCTCTACCGGCTCATCTATCAAATCAAGACTAACTTTTCTTTTGACCCCCATTGTATCGACTGTAGCGATATTATTTTCATCTATATACTCTATTTTACTAGGTATTGATAAACACATTATCTCATCTCCATTTTAAATTTTATCCAATTTGCCACTTTTTTAAGTGACTCTTTATCTTTGGTACTGACTTCAAGAATATCAACATTTGGTTTCAGTTTTCTTGCTGCTTCCTTCTCTTTTTCCATGTCATATTCAAAATACGGTAAAAGATCAGTCTTTGTAAAAAGTATCAAATCAGCCTTTCTAAACATTACCGGATACTTTTCTATCTTGCTTTCACCCTCAGGAATGGAAACCAAAACGATATTTAGGTGAGCCCCAACATCATAACTTGCCGGGCAAACGAGATTGCCTACATTTTCTATAAAACAAACATCAAGTTCAGACACAGGCAAATGATGCAATCCTTTATGTACCATAAAAGCATCAAGATGACAGGCTGAGCCTGTTTGTATCTGCTGTGATGGAATTCCTTTTGCTTTTAATCTATCGGCATCTTTATTTGTTTGCAAATCCCCCTCAACAACACCAAACTTAAAATCAACTATATCACTTAAGTATTCCAAAAGTGTAGTCTTCCCACTTCCAGGACTGCTCATAAGATTGATAGCAAGTACATTATTTTCATTGAAATGCTCTCTGTTATGTTCGGCCTCATGATCATTTTTATCCAAAATCTTCGTTATAACAGAGATAGTTTTTGCATCATTTAGCTGAGGATTGTCATGTATTTCAAAGTGGGCATGTTCGTGCGTATGTCCATGTGAACTTTCCTCAGTTATACTACAACCACAATCTTTACACATATTATCTCCTTAAATTATTTTATAATCTCTCGTATCATTATATATTTTTTATAGTACAAAAAAGCACTAAGCCAACTTACTATCATCACAGCAACGACAATAACACCTAAAACTTCGAATTGTAAATTATTTAAATAATTAAAAAATGGTGTATCTATTTTTAATTGCATAGAAGTTACTTGTAGCCATTCGATAGCTCCTATCGAAAGAGCAACAAATACACTAGTGCCAGTTACTACCATATTGAAAAATATTTTTCTCATAGCATCCACCATAGCCCAGTCATATATCTTCATCATGACCAAACCATCAAGAGAATCCATCAAACTCATACCCGCTGCAAACAAAAGAGGGAATGCCAAAATACCCCATATAGGTAACTGCGAATCCTTAGCAAGTGCCGATGAGATACCAAGAACCGCTACTTCCGTAGCTGTATCAAAACCTAAACCAAATAAAAAACCTATAGGATACATTTGATAACTTTTATTTACCCGTTTATATGCAGACTTAAATATCCTGCCAAAAAATCCCCGTTTATTGAGTAATTCTTCTGATGTTTGATTTAGTATCTCTTTATCAATATTTTTACTGTTTTTGTGTATTTTAAATATCTTATATAAATCCTTAAGTATAAAAAGATTTATGATACCTATGAGTGTTAAAAAAAGTGCTGAGATAGAAGTACCTATCAAACCTCCAATGTTTTCCAAAAAATGCATGTGAGATGAAACAAGCCTAACAGACACTACCACACCTATAGATAAAAGCAATACCACAGTAGAGTGACCTAAAGAAAAAAACAGACCAACCCCTACTGACTTTTGACCATCTTGTCTTAGTTTTCTAGTAACATTGTCTATAGCAGCTATATGATCAGCATCAAAAGCATGTCTTAATCCAAAAAAATAAGCCAAACTTCCCAAACTTATCAATGATAAGGAAAATTGTGATACGCCAAGGAGAAATGCCCAAGCCAATATATTAAATATAACTATAAAAGAAATTAATGCATAAACTCTTTTCTTTAATGAGCTCATATCTACTCCTTAATGAATTTTCATTCATATTTTACAATTTTAAAATAATTTCGTTATTAATTTTATAGTTTCTTATGTATTTTCAGGACCAAAAGAGTATAATAAAGAAAAAGAAAACGAGAAATCATGAAATG